>DAOWLH010000102.1 GCA_030643515.1 Dehalococcoidia bacterium
CCGGCTGGCTGTCCTCTATCACCCTGGCCAGGGCTTCCATATCAAGGCGGCCATCGGTATTGAAGCCGTTGTGCAGGTTGTAGGTCATTATTCTCACCGGGAAATTATTACCCGGGGTCGCCTCCGGTGGCCGCCAGGTAGCAATGCCTACCAGGGGCAGTATCAGGAGGAGTGCTGCCAGCCCCGGAGCCAGCCAGGTCCGGTGGTGTACTTCAAGCCCGTGGCGTAGCCTGGTTGATGACATCAGCGCTGAAATGGCAACTACCAGTGCGGCTGCGGGTACCAGGGCAGTGTTGCTGAAGGGGAGGGATATCTGATAGACGGCATAGTATCCAAGAAGAAAGATTACCAGCAGCATCATGCCCAGGCTGTTACCCAGGGTGATACCGAAGAAACTGGGGCTGGGTGTTTTATGGCTGGCGCTGATCAGAACCATAACCAATAGCAGAGTGAGGAATATCTGGCCGCCAAGAAGCGATATCGCTGCCGGCCAGGACTGGGGGTGGGGAGATGCCAGGGAGACTATCAAGGCTATACCATAGAGCAGGGCCAGGAGCCACTGGTTGCTGACCTCTCTCTTTAGCAGCCATATGGCTGTGGCCAGGGCGGCAATTTGTGTTAGCAGAATCCAGCCGAAGGCAAAAGGTGGCGGCCAGTCGGTGAGCGCTGCCAGCCGGGCGATGTTCTGTAAAACCACCAGTTGCAGGAAAAGAAAAGGCCCGATTGCCAGCCAGGCCAGTGATTCCCGTCCAAAGCTGCCGGCAGTCTTCAGCCGGTCTGTGTCCTGGTCAGTTTTTCTGGTGGCCAGCAGCAGCCACTGTGCCAGCACCAGGGCCAGTATTACCAGCAGAGGCGCCAGTCCTGGCTGCCAGGCAAGGTCGTAGGTGGCGAAGGTGCCGTGCAGCGCCGTGTCTAGTATTAGTCCGCTGATAAGCCCCAGGGCGAAGTGCCCCACGGCGGCCCCCCCCTGGAGGCGTACCTTCTGCAGGTAGACGGGAAGGAAAAGAATAAAAAAAACCATTCCGGCCATGGCCAGGCCGAGGGTGACCAGCGGCTCACCCCACCACAGCTGTATTACCAGCCGGAATAGTCCCAGGCCGCCGGCGGTTATTATTACTGTTCGGCGGTAGCCCAGCAGACGGAGCAATCTACCGGAGAAGAAGGCGAGCAGGAAAACAGCCAGCGCGATGGCCCCCAGCTGTATCGAGCCCAGACCGATGCGGTCGCCCAGTGTCCAGGTCAGCCCAGGGATTAGCAGCCTCAGCACCTGCAGGCCGAAAGAAACCGTTAGCGCCGGCAGTAGAAGCTCGTTAAGAACTGGCCGTAACCTAAGCCATACTGTGGTCCTGGATGCCCTGGTTGTGATGGCTTGAGCGCTGTGCCCTGTGTTCTGGGCAATCATATTTCTGGCTGATAATGATAAGGCTCTCTTGGCCAGGTGTCAATAGTAGTAGATGCCGGACGCTGGTGGAGAGGTTATCCCTGACATATCGGGCAATAAAACCCCCGAGACTATGCCGCCATTATCGTTTGGTGTACTGAGGCGCCTTACGAGCCCGTTTGAGGCCGGGTTTCTTTCTCTCCTTGGCCCGTGAGTCTCTGGTAAGAAGTTCCTCATGGCGTAGCAGTGGCCTGAACTTTTCACTGACATTAAGCAAGGCACGGGAGATGCCGTGGGCGATGGCATCACACTGTCCGGTGGTACCGCCACCGGCCACCTTGATTATAGCGTCATATTTGCCCTGTGTCTCGGTTACCTGGAGCGGCTTAACGATAGTTTGTCGGTACTCAAGGCGGGTGAACCGTTCCTCATAGGGAACACCGTTAACCGTGATTGAACCACTGCCGGGCTGCAATTTTACCTGAGCTACCGCAGTTTTGCGCCTGCCCGTGCCTTGATAGTGAACTTGTTTTTTCAAGGTTGCACTCTCCACAGCTTAAACCGGATTATGTGCCTTTGTCTGAGCCAGGTGGGGGTGGGCATCACCGGCGTATACTTTGAGTTTCTTCAGCATGCTGTTGCCCAGGCGGTTCTTGGGCAACATTCCTTTGACGGCGTGCTCGATTACTCGGTCTGGATTTGCTTTGAGCATCTCTTCCAGGGTGATGCTTTTAAAGCCACCGGGATAGCCCGAGTGACGATAGTACAGCTTTTGCTTGATCTTGTTGCCACTAACCCGGATTTTCTCGGCGTTGACAACGACAACAAAATCACCCGTGTCCAGGTGGCGGCTGAACATCGGCTTGTGTTTTCCCATCAGCAGGCGGGCAACATTGGTGGCCAGTCTGCCAAGAATCATGTCCCTGGCGTCAACAACATGCCAATCGTGGTTAATTTCAGAAGCCTTCACACTGTAGGTTTTCACTGTCTCTCTTCTTTCAAAGGGTAATTATAGTTTACTTTCATAAGGCACAGACCGGCAGCTGGGGCTGAGGGCCCGGCCAGGCCTGGCTTTCTGGTGTGTATTATACTATGAAACTCGTCGGAAGTCATCTTGTCCAGGCCAACCCTGATGAGGGTACCTATTGTGTTGCGCACCTGGTGGGGCAGGAAGGAGTTAGCCGCCATCTTGAAAACAACCACTTCGCCCTCTCTCTCTACCTTGGCCTGATAAACGCGCCGCCGGGTGATCTTTGGCTTGCCCCCCAGGCTGCTGGCAAAGGAAGCGAAGTCATGCTCGCCGATAAGGGATTGGGATACCCGATTCATGGCATCTGTATCCAGCACAGGGGTGACCAGGTGGTAAAAGCCGGCTCTCAGGGGTGATGGCGTCCGGCTGTTCAGTATGGAGTAATGGTACTCGCGGCTGATGGCCTGGCGCCGGGGGTCGAAAGAATCAACAACCGGGCAGGCCGCTTTTATGGCGATATCCGGTGGCAGGTAGTGGTTAAGCCCTTTAATAAAAGTATCCGGAGCAAGTGATGGCCCGGTTCTGAAGGTGATTACCTGTCCCCGGGCATGGACACCGGTATCGGTTCGGCTGGCGGCGTTTATCCTGGTCTTCTCACCTGTGAGCCTGGCGATTGCCTTTTCCAGTTCACCCTGAATGGTGGGCAGATTATCCTGGAGCTGGAAACCGTAGTAGCGGCTGCCATCGTATTCAACTATCAGGCAAACTCTGGTAAGCTTACTCACCGCACCGTATCTTCCGGGGGTCTTGATTGAGGACGGCTCCGCTTTGCCGGGTCTTCTTTCCGTTTCTATTTCAACAGCAGGGAATGTCATCATGTTACCAATTCAAGTCTGACCACGCTGGCTCCGTCTCCTTGTCGGGGGCCCAGCTTGGTGATGCGGGTGTAGCCGCCGTGGCGCTCGGCAAACCTTGGGGCAAGGTCATTAAGCACCTTATCGGCCACCCGTTTATCGTAGATGAAGCCCAACACCTGACGGCGAGAGATAAGGCTGCCGCTCTTGCCCAGCGTAATCATTTTATCTGTCAGGCCGCGTACTTCCTTGGCCTTGGCCTCGGTGGTGGTAATCTTCTCATAGTCCAGAAGGTCGGTCACCAGGTTGCGGAACATAGCCCTGCGGTGGCCCGAAGGGCGGTCAAGGCTTCTACCGGTTACTTTATGCCTCATCTTTTACCCTCATCCAGCCGAAAGACGTCTTCCTGTTCGGTCAGGTCTAAATCCCCGGTAGCCTTTTTATTTTTTGATTCTTTGGTCGGCTCTGGCTCTTCTGCATCAAAGGACAATGACAGCCCGAGCGTCTTTAGTTTTTCATCTATTTCCTGCTTGGACTTCTGGCCGAAGTTCCTCAGCGACATCAGCTCTTTTTCCGGGGTGCTGACCAATTCGCCAACAGTGTTGATGCCGCTGCGTCTTAAGCAGTTCATGGCCCGCACCGATAGGTCCAGCTGCTCCACGGGCATGTTGTAGATGTCTTCGGGGATGGATTCACGCAGTGCCTTCTTCTCTTCGTCTATCTGAGAGACCCGGCCATAGTCAACGAAGGGTTTTAGTTGTTCCGCCAGAATGGCGGAACTGCGGCTGATAGCATTGGCTGGTGCTATGGTGCCATTAGTCCATATTTCCAGGTACAGGCGCTCGCGGCTGGTCTCCTGGCCGATATGCATTGGCTCGGTGGTGAAATTCACCTTGAGTACCGGGGTAAATATGGCATCCACCGGAATTGTACCTACCGGCAGGTTGTCGCCGGAACCGGCCGGCCTGAAGCCGGTGCCAAGCTCAACATTGAACTCTACATAAAGGTTGGCCTTGGGTGAGTCCAGCGTCAGCAGATGAAGCTCGGGATTGACGATTTCAAAGTCAATTGACGGCGCAATATCCCCGGCAAGGACTTTGCCCGGACCTGTTTTCTCCAGGAACAGTTTGCCCGGTTGCCCCGATAGTGCCCTTATCTTGATTGCCTTTATGTTGAGCAAAAACTCAAGGACGTCCTCTTTAACGTTGGGGATGGATGAAAACTCGTGCTGGATGCCATCAATATGCACATGAGTTATCGCTGCTCCGGGCAGGCAGCTGAGTAGCACCCTTCTCATGGTGTTGCCCAGCGTGGTTCCAAAGCCCTTTTCAAGTGGTTCGGCCAAAAAGCGCCCGTAGTTATCGCTGCTATCAATCAATTCAACTTGGGGTATGGCTAACGTAGACAAAGACTACCTCCTTACCAACAACCTACCGTGAATACCATTCAACAACGGAAGCCGTATCAAATTTGCTGTCGATATCGTCTGGAGTGGGCAGAGTGAGAATCTGGCCAACCAGCTTTTTCTTGTCGAGGCTCAGCCAGGGGAGAATAGTTCTGCCCTCAATGGTGCTGGCTAGCTGTTTGAAATACTCGCTCCGGGTGCTTGTTTCACGCCAGCTAATAGCGTCTCCCTCTTTGACCATATAGGATGGTATATCGGTCTTGTGGTCGTTAACTCTGATGTGTCCGTGCCGGACGAGCTGGCGTGCCTGAGCCCGGGAATCAGCAAACCCCAGGCGGTAGACAACGTTGTCCAGCCGTCTCTCCAGCAGGACGAGCAGATTCTCGCCGGTAATGCCCGGCTGCTTTCCGGCCTGGGCAAAAAAGCGCCGGAACTGCCTCTCCATGAGGCCATAGGTAAAGCGGACTTTCTGCTTTTCACGGAGCTGCATGCCGCGGTCGGAGATGCGGCGCCGGCGGCCCAGCTGCGGACCGGGTGGCTTCGGTCGCTTTTCAAAAGTGCATTTGGTGATGCACTTGCTCCCTTTTAGCATTAACTTGTCACCATTGCGACGGCATAACCGGCAGAGTGCTCCTGTATATCTGGCCATATTCCTTAGACACGCCTCCTTTTTGGTGGCCGACAGCCATTATGCGGGGCAGGGGTTATGTCCCTGATACTGGTTACGTAGAGCCCCGAGCTTTGAAGGGCGCGGATGGCTGCCTCGCGACCGCTGCCTGGCCCTTTAACGTAAACCTCTACCTGCTTCAGTCCGTGCTCTATCGCTTTTCGAGCAGCGTTACTGCCTGCAAGCTGGGCGGCATATGGGGTGCCCTTGCGCGAACCCTTGAATCCAGACGTCCCTGAACTGGCCCAGGCAATTACATTGCCTTCGGGATCGGTCAGGGTGACCATGGTGTTGTTGAAGGTGGCCTGGATATAGGCCCTGCCCGCTGGAATTGACTTACGCTCTCTCTTTTTCGCCTTCGTTCTTTTCTTCTGCGGCATTCAAATCTCCTCGCATATTACTTCTTAGCCATTCCTCGCCTCTGGCCCCTACCGGCCACTGTCTTGCGGGAACCGCGCTTGGTGCGGGCATTGGTGCGTGTCCGCTGTCCTCTAGCCGGCAGGCTGCGGCGGTGTCGTAGGCCGCGGTAGCTGCCGATATCAGCAAGTCTTTTAATATTAAGGTTGACCTCTTTTCTCAGCTCACCCTCGACCCGGTACTCTCGGTCGATAACCTCACGGAGACGGTTAACCTCAGCTTCAGTTAGCTTGTCAACGCTGGTATCAGGCTTGATTCCAGTGCGCTCCAGTATCTTCCGGCTCAGGCTGGGCCCGATGCCATAGATGTACTGGAGAGAGATCAAAACCTGCTTCGCTCTGGGTATGTCAACTCCAGCGATACGTGCCATCCGTTCCTCCTAGTAGCCTTTCGCTAGCCCTGCCTCTGCTTGTGCTTCGGGTTGGGGCAGAGGTTTCTCACCACACCCCGCCGCTTTACTATCTTGCATTTATCGCAGATAACCTTGACTGATGCTCTGACTTTCATCATTATATCCTTTTAATCTTGTTCCATCCAGTAATGGTTATTTAAACCGGTAGGTAATCCGTCCCCGGGTGAGGTCATAGGGGGACAGCTCTATCAGCACACGGTCACCGGGCAGGACTCTGATGTAGTGCACTCTTATTTTACCCGAAATATGCGCCAGAACAACGTGGCCGTTGGCCAGCTGGACGCGAAAATTGGCATTGGGCAGAGCCTCAACTACCTTTCCCTCGACCTCGATTGCTTCTTTTTTGCTCATTTTCGTTTCTTTATAAAGCAGTTAGTACCTCGGGTACACCGTCGGTGATGGCGATGGTATGCTCAAAGTGTGCCGAAAGGCTGCCATCGCTGGTCAGCACAACCCACTTATCGGCGCCAAGCCGGGTACGCCAGTCACCTATGTTTAACATTGGCTCCAGGGCTAGCGTCATGCCTTTTTTAATCACCGGGCCTTCGCCCGGGAAGCCGAAGTTGGGTATCTGGGGGGCTTCGTGCATATTTCGGCCGATGCCATGGCCGGTGTACTCGCGTACCACAGAGTAGCCCAGGGACTCGGCATGGTGCTGGATGGCGGCCGATATATCTCCCAGCTTGTTGCCGGGGCGGGCGGCGTCAATGCCGGCATCAAGAGCACCCCGGGTAGCGGCCACCAGCTCCTTTGCTTGCTGGCTGGCATTGCCCAAAACTACCGTAATGGCGGCATCGCCCTGAAAACCGTCAAATACTGCCCCCAGGTCGAGAGAGACGATATCGCCATCTTTGACAACCCGCTCTCCCGGTATGCCGTGAACTATTTCGTCGTTTATAGATACGCAGACGCTGGCCGGAAAACCCCGGTAGCCCTTAAAAGACGGCTTCGCTCCCAGCCGGGTCATCTCTTCTGTGGCGATGACATCCAGTTCCCTGGTCTTCATGTCCGGTCTTACTTTTGTCTTGAGTATCTCCAAAACTGTTGCCACCACGCGGCTTGCTTTTCGCATTGCCGCTATCTCCCTTTCCGATTTTATAATAATGCTCATTGAGCGATGAACTGGCGCTCCCCGAGGGCGCTGATTATATTATTGGCAACGCTGTCCACACTGCCACTCCCGTCTACCTCAAGCAGCTTTTCCTGTTGCCTGTAGTATTCGATGAGAGGCGCTGTCTCACTAAAATAGACCTTGAGCCTCTTTCTGACTGTCTCCGGCTGGTCATCGGGTCGCTGGTAGAGCTGGCCGTCGCACCGGTCACACCGGTTGCCGTCCCTGGAAGGAATATCCGGGCCGTAGGGTGTCTGGCAGTTGCGGCAAATCCAGCGCTTGCTCAACCGCCGCACCAGTTCATCTTCGGCAACCCTGATATATACCACCCGGTCTATGGCCTTATTCTGCTTATCTAGTGCCCCGTCCAGCGCCTTGGCCTGCTCAAGGTTTCTGGGAAAGCCATCAAAAATAGCCCTGGTCTGGGCCAAGACGGCCAGGCGTTCCATAATTAAGCCAACTGTTATCTCATCCGGTACTAGCGCTCCCTTTACCATGTATTTATTTACTTTTTTACCCAGATCATTGCCGGCCTCAATTGCCTGCCGAAACAGGTCACCAGTGGCAATGTGTTCTGCCACAAGCTCCTTGGCTATCCTGGCTGCCTGTGTTCCTTTACCGGCGCCGGGCGCTCCCAGAAAAACAATATACACCTTTTAACTCCTATTTCAAGCGGAAAAACCGCGCTGGCTGCCCCTATTTGAGAAAGCCCTCATAGCGCCTCATGGCTAGCTGGGCTTCCAGTTGTTTCATGGTGTCCAGGACGACACCGACCACAATCAGCATGCCGAAGCTGGATAGCTGCACCACCTGGACATTGGTTATCTCACGGGCGAGGAAGGGCAATATGGCTACGAACCCCAGGAAGAGAGCGCCTCCCCAGGTGATGCGGCCGATTACCCCGTTGAGGTAAGTAGATGTCTGCTTACCCGGCCTGATGCCGGGGATAAAACCCCCCTGCCTCTGCAGGACGCCGGGCAGGTCCTGCTGCTCGAAGATTACCTTGGTGTAGAAGAAGGCGAAACCGACAACAAACAGGAAGAACATCGCCCAGTAGACAATTCCCAGAGGTAGAGCGGTCTGGGGGCTGAAGACATTCTGAATGGCATTGGCGAAGTTGGGGTCCGCGCTTGCCGGATTGGCAAAGTAGCTGGCAACAATCCCGGGGAAAATTACCAGCGCCATGGCGAAAATAAGCGGAATCATGCCGGCGGTGTTGACCCGAAGCGGTATATGAGTTGAGCCCGCCTGGCGGTACATGCGGCCACCCCGGAAGATGCTTTTGGCATACTGGACGGGTATGCGCCGGTGTGCTTCGGTAAAAATGACGATCAGCACGGTGGTGGCCAGACCAATAACAATAAATACGGCCAGGCCAAGCATTTGGCCCTGTTCACCGGCGAGGAGTCCACGGCCGATGGTTTCTGGCAGACCGGCCACGATACCGGCGAAGATGATGATGGATATGCCGTTGCCGATACCGTACTGGGTAATCTGCTCACCGAGCCAGACGAGGAACATGGTGCCGGCAACCATTGACAGGATTATGGCTATTGTCGTCAGCGCTTCCGTGGAGTCCACCGCTCCTTCCCGCTGGAGGAGAGACAGCTGTCCGAAGGCAGCCATACCGGCCAGGGGTATTACCAGCCAGTGGGTAATGAGGTTGATCCGGTTCCGGCCGGATTCTCCCTCCTGGGACAGTGCTTGCAGCTTCGGGATAACCGGTGTCATTAGTGTCATAATAATGGTGGCCGTAATATAGGGGTAAACGCCCATGGCGGCCACGCTGAAGTTTCTCATGGCGCCACCGCTGAACATATCGAACATGCCCAGCAGCGCGTTTTCATCAAAGAGACTCTGCAGGGTGTCCGGGTTCACTCCCGGGGCGGGTACGTGGGCTATCAGGCGGAAGACCAGCAGAATGCCAAATGTAATCAAGATACGGCGTCTCAGGTCCGGCAGGCTGAAGGCGTCAATCATGGCCTGAAGTAGCCGTGGTTTAGCCAAGGGCAACCTCCTCTGCCTGCCCTCCGGCAGCCTCTATCTTGGCCCTGGCTGCCTGAGAGAATTTATTGGCCTTGACCACCAGGGGATGGTCAATTTCGCCACCGGCTAGAATCTTAATCGGCTGCCTGAGAGAGTTCACCATGCCGGCAGAGGCCATCTTTTCCGGGGTTACCTCACTGCCGGAGTCAAAGGCGTTTAGTCTGCCCAGAGTGACGATGCTGTACTCGGTGCGGAAGATGTTGGTAAAACCCCGTTTCCGCGGCAGGCGCTTGATTAGCGGCAGCTGGCCTCCCTCAAAACCGGGTCGCATGCTGTAGCCGGAGCGGGACTTTTGCCCCTTGCAGCCTTTGCCGGAGTAAGAGCCATGGCCACTGCCGTCGCCTCGGCCGATGCGCTTCCGGGCTTTCCTGGAACCGGCTGCCGGTGATAGCTCGTCCTGCCTCACTGGCCTGCCGCCTCTACTTTAAGTAAGTGTCTTACTTTTATAATCATACCCCGGACAGAGCTTGAATCCTCACGGACGACGCTCTGGTTCAGCCGCCTCAGCCCGAGGGCTCGTAGTGTCCTCCGCTGGTCATCGGCGTAACCGATGCTACTTTTAGTCAGGGTGATGCGGAGATTAGCCATCGGCTGCCGTCTCCTGTTTCTTTAGCTCCGGCTTGCGTCTGGCCAGCTGCTCTTTCGGGTCTTTAAGCTGGCTGAGAGCCAGCATGGTCGCCTTGGCCACATTGATGCGGTTGGACCTGCCGAGAGACTTGGACAGAATGTCCTTGATGCCGGCTGCCTCGACCACTGCCCGAACGCTGCCACCGGCAATGATACCTGTGCCGGGGGCTGCCGGTTTCAGCAGTACCTTGGCGGCGCCGAACTTAACTGTGGTTTCATAAGGGATGGTGTTGCCTTTTGTTTGTACTTTGATCAGGTTCCTTTTGGCGACAGCACCGGCTTTATTGATAGCCTCAGGGACTTCATTGGACTTGCCAACACCGATGCCGACATGTCCGCTGCCATCTCCGGTGACCACCAGGGCGCTGAAGCTGAGGCGCTTGCCTCCTTTAACCACCTTGGAGACGCGATTGAGGTAAATCAGCTTGTCGTTTAGTACAAGCTCGGCGGGGTTTATTTTGCTTTTAGGAAGTTTTTTAAACACTCAAATTATCCTCTTTAGAATCTCAATCCGCCCTGGCGAGCTGCCTCGGCCAGAGATTTAACCCGTCCGTGGTACTTATAGCCGCCACGGTCGAAGACAACACTTGTTATACCGGCACCGGAGGCCCGCTTGGCCAGCAGGGAGCCGACCACCTTTGCCTGTTCTGTCTTGTTATTATCGGCGGTCTCGCCCCTTGTCTCCGGGTCAATGGAGGAGGCGGCGGCCAGCGTGTGTCCCTGCAAATCGTCAATAATCTGGGCGTATATGTTCTCCAGGCTGCGAAAGACGCACAAGCGGGGCTGGTCGGCAGTGCCTTTGACCTTGGTCCTGACCCGCAGATGACGGGCATGGCGCGCCTCTCTGACTCTTTTGCAAGACATTATTCTCCTCCTGCGGCAGCCTTGCCGGCTTTACCTGGCTTGAGACGGACGACTTCACCGGCGTATCTGATTCCCTTACCCTTGTAAGAATCAGGAGGGCGGATGGCCCTTATCTCGGCGGCTGCCTGGCCGACAACCTCTTTATCAATGCCGCTGACTTTTATGCTGGTTGGCTTTTCTACAGTAAACGTGATACCGGGAAGTGGCGTTACCTCCACCGGGTGGGAGTAACCGATGCGAAATACGAGCTTCTCTCCCACTTTTTCCACCCGGTAGCCGACGCCAACAATATCCAGGTCTTTCTCAAAACCCTGGCTAACTCCGTGTACCATATTGGCTAGAAGCGCTCGCGTCAGCCCGTGAAGGGAGCGGTGCTGCTTTGAGTCACTGGGCCGCGTTACAGAGAGTATATTATCAGACAGTGTAAGGGACATATCAGGGCTCAGGGTACGGCTGAGTTCGCCATTGGGCCCGGTCACGGTAACTCCTTCGCCCTTGATTTTTACCTCGACACCGGAGGGTATCGCTATTGGCATTTTCCCTACTCTAGACATTTATCGTCTCACCAGGTTTATTACCACACATAGCACAACATCTCACCGCCAATACCCTGGCGCCATGCCCGGTGGCCTGACATGACTCCCTTGGATGTGGATACAATGGCAATGCCCAGCCCACCCAGGACGCGGGGGACTTCCTTGTTATGGACGTAGACCCTCAGTCCAGGCTTGCTCACCCGCTTCAGGCCGGTGATGATCGGCTGCTTGTTTTCATCATACTTGAGGCTAATCTTGATATGGCGGTGGGGCCGACTGCCCGTGGCTTCATAGTCATTGATGAAGCCTTCCTGCTTGAGAATTTTGGCGATGTATAGCTTCATTCTCGAAGCCGGTATCAGCACTGAATCATGCTGGGCCATTATCGCATTGCGTATTCGTGTCAGCATATCGGCTATCGGGTCCGAGGTTGTCATCGCCTGCCCCCTGTGTCTCTGCCACCGTCTCTGGCATGTAATTTGCACATAGCTATGGTCATCTGCTCAGCTCCTTTAAGCTACCAGCTCGCCTTTCTTACTCCCGGGATATGGCCGGCCAGAGCCAGCTGGCGGAAGCAGATGCGGCACAGGCCAAAATGACGTATATAGGCGCGAGGCCGGCCGCACAACTGGCACCGGTTGTGTTGCTGCACTTTGAACTTTGGTGGGCGCTTCGATTTAATAATCTTTGATTTCTTGGCCACTTATTCCTCAATCCTGGACAAAAGGCATCCCCAGCATTTCCAGCAGGTGTTTGCCTTCCTCATCCGACCTTGCAGTGGTTATTATTGAAACTTCCAGTCCCCTTGCTTTGTCAATCTTATCATAATCTATTTCCGGGAAGGCCGTTTGGTCCTTGAACCCCAAGGTGTAGTTGCCGTATCCGTCGAAGGAGGTCGCTGGAACTCCCTGGAACTCCCGGATGCGGGGCAGAACGATGTTCATCAGCTTTTCCATAAAGTTGTACATGCGTTGTCCTCGCAAGGTTACCTTTAGCCCGACGGGCATACCCGTGCGCAACTTGAAGGCGGCGATAGACCGTTTAGCCCGGGTGGTTACCGGGTGCTGCCCGGAGATGGCGGTCAGGTCGTTCTCGGCGGCTTCCAGCGCCTTGGCGTTGGCAATCGCCTCGCCGACACCGATGTTCAGCACCACCTTTTCCAGTCGTGGCACCCGCATCAGGTTGTTGTAGCCGTGGCGCTCCTTCAGGCCGGGAGCAATCTCTTTTTTGTATTTCTCCTTCAGACCTGGCATCTAGTCAACCACCTCCTGGCAGGACTTGCAGAAACGGACCTTCTTGCCGTCTTCCAGAAAGCGAAAGCCGACCTTGGTTGGCTGGTTACACTTGTTGCATACAAGCATAATATTAGAGATGTGAATGACAGCTTCCCGCTCTATGATGCCCGCCTGTCGCGCCTGACCGGTGGCACGGGCGTGTTTCTTAACAAAGTTGGCACCCTCAACGATTACCCGTTCTTCTCTGGGATAGGCAAAACGAACCTTACCTTTTTTACCCTTGTCCTTGCCGGTTGTAACAATTACAGTGTCTTCTTTTCTGATATTCATAATAAAACTGCCAGGATTTTAAAATTATCCCCCTACAGCACCTCCGGTGCCAGCGAGATTATCTTGGTGAAGTTCTTATCTCTGAGCTCTCGGGCCACCGGGCCGAATATTCTGGTCCCCTTCGGGTTGTTCTTGTCGGTGAGAATGACAGCGGCGTTTTCATCGAATTTAATGTAGGAGCCATCGGGACGGCGGTATGGCCGGGCACATCGAACCACCACTGCCTTGACGACTTCTCCCTTTTTCACCAACGCCTCCGGGATGGCCTTCTTGACCGAAGCCACGATGGTGTCACCAACCCGGGCATACTTCTTCCGCGTGCCTCCGGGAACGTTGATGCACATAATCTGTCGGGCGCCGGTGTTATCGGCTACTTTAAGTCTGGTATAGGATTGAATCATCTGTACTTGTCCTTATCAGCTTATTTCCTCGGGCTTAATCTCGGCCACTTCTTTTCTGGTTATTATCTCAGACAGCCACCATCGTTTTTCTCTGGAGAAAGGACGGCCCTCGATAATCATTACCTTGTCACCCGGCTGGCAGCGGTTGTCCTTATCATGAACCTTATACTTGACCACATTCTTGAGGGTCTTCTTGTAGAGCGGGTGACGCTTGATGCTGACGACGGCAACCACTGCTGTCTTGTCCATCTTGTTACTAACTACATGACCAATCCTGGTCTTACGCTTTGACTCCATGATTTTGGACCTACCTTATCTCCAGTTCTTTTTCACGAAGCACCGTCTTTAAGCGGGCAATATTCTTTTTGGCTGCGGGTAACTCCCGGTGGTTCTTGAGTTGCTTGGTGGCAGCTTTAAACCTCAGGTCAAACAGCTCCCGATGCGCCTCCTCCAACCGTTTCTGCAACTCTTCGTGGCCCAGGTCCCGGATGTCTTTTGTCTTCAACTTGCTGGCTCCTTTTTGCCTGAGTTGTCGGTGAAAGTTTCCCTGGCTACGAATCTGGTGTCGATAGGCAGTTTATGTGATGCCAGTCGCATGGCATCCTTGGCCAGCTTTTGATTTACACCGGCCAGTTCGAATAGAATCCGGCCCCTCCTGACCACGGCTACCCAGTGATCGGGGGCACCCTTACCGCTGCCCATTCTGGTTTCGGCAGCCTTCTTGGAAACCGATTTATCTGGAAAAACGCGTATCCATACCTTGCCACCACGGCGAAGATGGTGCACGATAGCTCGCCGCGCTGCCTCAATTTGTCGGCTGGTTATCCAGGCTGAGTCCAGCGCCTGCAGGCCAAAATCACCGAAGGTCACGGTTGCTCCTACC
>DAOWLH010000032.1 GCA_030643515.1 Dehalococcoidia bacterium
CCAGCCTTCGGGCCGGAGCGGCGGGGGGCACCGGTCCAGGCCTTCGTCCGCATAGATAGCCAGCCAATAAGGGTGCGTGCGGAAGTAACCCAGCCGGATATCGTGGTCGTCCTTGACCCCGGGCTGCTGGCCATTGTCAACGTTACTTCGGGTCTTAAAAAGGGAGGTGTGCTGGTGGTCAACTCTCGAAAGGCGGCAGGAGAAATAAAAGCCGTTGTCGGGGCGGACTACCATATAGCTACCATCGATGCCACCACCATCGCCCGCCAGCAACTGGGTGTTCCCATTGTTAACACCACCATGATCGGTGCCCTGGTCAAGGCCACCGGGGTGGTCAAGCTGGAGTCCCTTTTTCAGCCATTGAATAATCGCTTCGGCCGCCTGGCCGAAAAGAATATTAAAGCCATGAAACAGGCCTATGAGGAAACCGTGGTAAAGGAGAGGGTTTAATTGGCAAAACGAGAAAACGAGCTGACCTGGCGAGAACTCGAGATCGGAGTCATTGCCACCGAGCCGGGTAACGCCAGCCAGTACCGCACCGGCGATTGGCGCTCCCAGAAGCCGGTCTATCTCTTTGAAAGATGTATCAAGTGCGGCATGTGCCAGCTATTCTGCCCGGAAGGCTGCGTCCAGCAAAACGCCGAAGGCTACTTTGAGGCAGACCTCTACTACTGTAAGGGATGCGGCATCTGCGCCCGTGAGTGCCCGACGATGGTTATCACCATGGAGGAGGAAAAGGAGTAATGGCTCAGCGGGTCGGCATGGAGGTATCGGTGGCTATCGGCGAGATGGTCAGGATGGCCGACGCCGACGTCATCGCCGCTTACCCCATCACTCCCCAGACCCATATCGTGGAGCACCTCGCTGAGCTGGTGGCTGACGGCGAGCTGGATGCCGAGTATATACCGGTAGAATCGGAGCACTCTGCCATGAGTGCCTGCCTGGGAGCGGCCGCCGCCGGAGCCCGCACCTTTACCGCTACCGCTGGCCAGGGGCTTGAGCTGATGCACGAAGTGCTCTACGTTGCCTCGTCCATGAGGCTGCCGGTAGTGATGACGGTGGCCAACCGGGCGCTATCGGCACCCTTGAGTGTCTGGAGCGATCACTCCGACGCCATGGCCTGCCGCGATACCGGCTGGATCCAGATATTTACCGAGAACGGACAGGAGGTTGTCGACAACGTTCTGTGCGCCTTCCGCATCGCCGAAGACGCCGAAGTGCTGCTGCCGGTGATGGTGCACCTCGACGGTTTTCATCTTTCCCATGTCATTGAGCCTATTTTGCTGCCGGAACAGGGCGAGGTCAGCGCTTTTCTGCCGCCCAATAAATACCCCTTGCCCTTAAACCCGGAAAAGCCGGTAGCCATGGGAGACTTCGGCCCACCTTTTATATATACCGAGGCCAAGTGGGCGCAGGAAGTAAACCTGAAAAAATCAAAAGAAACCATCCTCAACGTGTGGCGCCAGTTCGGTGATAGCTTCAGACGGCACTACCAGCCGGTAGAACACTACCGGTCGGATGATGCCAAGGTTTTACTGTTGACAATGGGCAGTTTTAGCGAGACCGCCATGACCGCCATAGACAGCATGCGTAGCGATGGAAAAGATGTCGGCCTGATAAGACTGCGCTTGTGGCGCCCATTCCCCTTTGAAGAGCTGCGCCAGGCAGTTAAGAATGCCGAGGTGCTAATAGTCCTCGACAGGGCCCTCTCCTTTGGTGGCCCGGCCGGGCCGGTAGCCTCTGAAATCAAGGCTGCTCTCTATAACCAGCAGACGAGGCCCAAGATAGTAAGCTTTGTCGGTGGTCTGGGTGGCCGCGACATCACCGCCAAAGGCTTTACCGAGATAGTCAACCGCGGCATTGAGGTTGCTCAAAAGGGCAGCAAGGACGAGTTTGAGATTTTCGGGGTGAGAGAATAATGCAGAACTATACTGTCTTTGTACCACGCCTGGCGCCTGCGACAGAGAACTTCGCTCCCGGTCACCGCGCCTGTATCGGCTGCGGCGAGGCCCTGGCCGTCAGGCTGGCCTGCAAGGCGATAGGGGACAATGTCATCGTGGCCAATGCCACCGGTTGCATGGAAATCGTCGCCTCTCAGGTTCCCTACACCTCGTGGCGGGTTCCCTGGATTCACACCCTTTTTGAGAACACCGCTGCCGTGGCTTCCGGAATTGAAGCCGGCTTAAAGGCGATGATCAGAAAAGGCCAGATACCGGACCGGGAAACGAAGGTGGTCGCCATCGCCGGTGACGGTGGTACGGTTGACATCGGCCTCCAGGCGCTCTCCGGCGCTATGGAGCGGGGGCACGACTTCCTCTATCTCTGCTTTGACAATGAAGCCTATATGAACACCGGCATCCAGCGGTCTTCGGCCACTCCCTTCGGTGCCTCGACGACAACATCCCCGGCAGGCAAGGTAAGCATGGGACAGTTTTCCTGGAAGAAGGACATGCCGGCTATCGCCGCCGCCCATAACATACCCTACGTTGCAACTGCCAATCCCAGCTATCCCTTCGACCTGATGGAGAAGGTTGAAAAGGGGCTGATGACCAAGGGTCCGGCCTATGTTCACATCTACTCGGTATGCCCCACCGGCTGGCGCTGTCCGGGTGACCTGACCATCCGCATAGGCCGCCTGGCAACGGAAACCGGCATCTTCCCGCTTTATGAGGTTGAGGACGGCCAATACAAGCTGAACTATGACCCACCCAAACTGCAACCGATAACCAGCTATATGAAGCTCCAGGGACGGTTTCGCCATCTGCCGCCGGAGATCATAGATAAGATTCAGCAGACGATAATCGAAAAATACCAGGAGCTCAAGGAAAAGGTAGCCGCCAGCACGGGGGTTGCCGGTGGATAGAGTAACCTTCAGCAGCTGGGCAGGCAATGTCGTTGATAACCGGGGACTTGACTTTGGCAAGTTCAGCGCGGTGGACAATCTGGAGCTCCCTCTGGGATACGACGGCTACCGCGTAGCCGCCTTTATGTCCTGGAATGGCCTGGTGATGGCCGATGACGGTGTTAATGTGGTTGACATGGCGCGCTCTTACCTGACCGAGGTAAAGAAACTGGCGTGCGGTCGGTGTACCATCGGCTACAGCGGGATCAGGGTAATGTCCGACACTCTGAACCGGATCTCAGGAGGGCAGGGGAAACCGGAGGATACTGACCTGCTCGGCTCTCTGGCGGCAGCCATCAGTGACAGCAGCAAGTGTGACTTCTGCGCCCTGGCGGTAAAACCCGTCCTTGATAGCTTAAAATACTATCAGGACGTCTATACGGGTTTAGTAACCAGAAAAAAGGCAGCCCCTAAATCAGTTTACATAATAAAAATAACTGCCCCCTGCATGGAGGCCTGCCCGGCACATCAGGACATTCCCGGCTACATTGAGCTGATTGAGAATAGGCGCTACACGGAAGCATTGGAAGTCATACGGCAAACCAACTGCTTTCCGGGGACAACCGGGCGTGCCTGCGTGGCTTTCTGTGAGGATAATTGTGTTCGCAATGACATTGACAGCCCACTGGCCATCAGAGCGCTTAAGAGAGTGCCCGCCGATCATGAAGCCGCCAGCGGCCTTACGCCTGTACCCGGCAGGGCAGGGGAGAGCCGCCAGAAGGTAGCCGTCATCGGCGCCGGCCCGGCTGGCTTGGCTGCCAGCTATAGCTTGGCCTTAAAGGGTTACCAGGTGACCGTATTTGATGAGCAACCGGCCGCCGGGGGTATGTTATCTACCGGCATACCACAGTACCGCCTGCCCGGGGATGTACTCACCCGGGAGACTAATATTGTTGAGAGGCTTGGCATAGAAATCAGGCCGAATATTAAAATTGGCAGTGATATAAAACTGGAGCAGCTTTCCCAGCAAGGGTTTAAAGCGGTATTCATCGCCACCGGAGCCCATCTCAGCCGGGATGCCGGCATCGACAACTGGAACGAGCGATACGAAGGCCTGGTCCAGGGAATTAAGTTTCTCCGTGAAGCCAACCGGGGCAAAAAGATAGAGCCGAGAGACAGGGTGCTCATTGTCGGCGGGGGCAACACCGCCATAGACTGCGCCCGTACCTGCTTGCGCCTCGGCTTTAAGGAAGTAACCATAGTTTATCGCCGTTCCCGGACGGAAATGCCGGCCAGGGACGAAGAGGTTGAGGCCGCCGAGAAAGAGGGGGTCAATATCCACTTTCTGGCGGTACCAACCAGAATAATAACGGAGAACAGCCGGGTAACTGCTGCCGAGTGCATCAAAATGGAACTGGGTGAGCCCGATGCCAGCGGCCGCCGCCGGCCTGTTCCGGTCAAGGGCTCGGAGTTTATTCTGGAAACAGATATGGTCTTACCGGCCATTGGTGAACTACCTGACGTATCCTTTACCAAAAACCGGGTTGAACTGACAGATTGGGGCGGTATAAAAGTAGCACCCAGCCAGCAGACCAGCCAACCGACAGTCTTTGCCGGTGGTGACTGCGTTACCGGGCCGGCAACCATCATTGAAGCTGTCGCTGCCGGTAACAGAGCCGCCGCCAGCATCGACCAGTACCTAAAGCAGGGCTCTATAACCCCTGACCAGATGGCCAGCCTGCTTCACCAGGTGGCACTCGACCGACAGCGAGACGGTGGCATTGTGGCCAAGAGCCAGCGCCAGTCCCCGGAGGAACTACCGCCAGCCGAGCGAGTGCTGAATTTCAACGAAGTGGAGAAGTGTTTAACAGCCGAGGCAGCCACCGAGGAAGCCGGGCGCTGCCTCCGTTGCTACCGGGTGATGCTCCTGGCAGTAAACGAGGGTGAATGATGATAAAGCTGACCATTGATAGCCGGACGATAGAGATTGAAGAAGGCACCACATTGCTGGAAGCGGCCAAACGGGCCGGCATATATATACCTACCCTGTGCTACCACGAGGCGCTAACACCCATCGGCTCGTGCCGTGTGTGTATTGTAGAAGTGGCCAGCAACGGCAAATCGGGGCTGACTGCCGCCTGCACCTATCCGGTGGAGCCGGGGCTAAAAGTCATCACCAACTCGGAGAAGGTCAGCGAAGCAAGAAGGCTTGCTTTAGAGCTGCTGCTGGCGCAGCACCCCCACTCGGTAAGGATACAGCGGCTGGCGCAAAAACTGGGCGTCAACCCGCCACCGTTTACACTTGAGGAGAAGGAATGCATCCTTTGCCAGCTATGCACCAGGACCTGCCGTGAGATTGTCGGCGCTTCCGCCATCAGCTTCATCTCTCCGGGGCTGGGCCGGGAAAACAACGAAGCGCAGATTGAGGTTTCACAGATAAAGTGCATCGCCTGCGGCTCCTGCTGCTATGCCTGTCCGACGCAGGCCATTTCAATGGAAGACAGTGGCGACACCAGAACAATCTGCACACCCAGCGGTCAGATGGAATTCAAGCTCAAGAGGTGTAATAACTGCGGCCGCTACTGGGCCCCGCAGAAGCAGCTAGAGTATATGGCAGAAAAGAGCGGCCTGGAGCTAGCAGCCTTCGACCTGTGCACTGACTGCCGGGACTAAAGCACCATAGCTTGACCATTCAAAAACCATCTTGATATACTTAGCTCAGCAGCGGGGTGTAGCGCAGGTGGCTAGCGCGCAGCGTTTGGGACGCTGAGGTCGGAGGTTCAAGTCCTCTCACCCCGACCACATTTACTGCCTGCCTTACCGCATTATCGGGAGGTGCGAGCTTTTTGCACAGAGCGAATCCGGGTGAAAGTTTCGTCGGAAGTAAAAAAACGGTTGAACAGCTATTGACATTGCCTGACGACTGGTTTATCCTCCATACAGAAAGGAGGAAGCTATGCAAGGATACTGTGTAAAATGCCGTACTAAGAGGGAAATGAAAGATGCCAAGGCCGTTACCCTGAAAAATGGCCGGCCGGCAACTCAGGGAGTATGCCCAGTGTGCGGAACCAAGATGTTCAGAATAGGCAAGGGCTAAGCCCAGGAATATAGAAAGTTCCAAGGTTCTGTAAACTGTAAAGGGCTGGGTATCATAGATACCCAGCCTCTGTATATGATTTCCGCCTTGCCTGACAGCACCGCTGGCAGTGATGGCTGTTGATATATGTTCTTTAAGGAAAACGATAGCAAGCGAGGGTTAGGCGAGACACCGAGGCCTGGAGGACAGCTAGCTGGCGGAAGCCAGCCCGGTTTCGTCGTTCACAGACATCAGGAAAGCCACCTGCATTTTGACTTCCGCCTGAAAATGGACCATCCGCTGGATTACATAGACTTTGCCGGCCAGATTCCACAAGGACAATACGGTGCCGGTACTGTGGAAATCTGGGATAGGGGTTAATACAAACTCAGGTATGGGGGAGATGACCGCCTGGAGTTTACCTTAAAGGGAAACAAGCTTGCCGGTGACTATGTCTTAATCCACAGCGATGACAAGAACTGGCTAATCATCAAGCGAAAGCCAAAACAGGAATAAGCCCAGAAAAGGAGAGCGACCAGATGACATCACACAGGGTAACCCTCGACGTTAATGACAAAGCCATTCCCATCAAGGGCTTCGTTCAAGATTTCATTGGAAACGTGGTTACCGGCATGGTTGCCACGTTGAAGGGGACAGGAAAAACACAAAACAGCCTTCTTTCCATCGAAGGAGATAGGGTTGATATACAGGTAGGCGGCGCCGCAGTTTTTGCTAATCCGTTTGTCAGCGAATTTATCAAGAACACTGTTTGCGGCATGGTGGCGACACTGAATGGTGTCGAGCATATAGATAGGCTACAAATCAGCATCATAGAGCAAGACGTAGTTGAAGAGAATCAGCGTTAG
This sequence comes from Dehalococcoidia bacterium, assembly GCA_030643515.1. Taxonomy (GTDB): domain Bacteria; phylum Chloroflexota; class Dehalococcoidia; order Dehalococcoidales; family DAOWLH01; genus DAOWLH01. The sequence continues at coordinate 6,785 of DAOWLH010000032.1, forward strand.
TAATATAATTATCCCGAGGTGGAAACCAAGAGCAACTTGACATAATGCGGGAGTAACTCAGCTGGTAGAGTCCCTGCCTTCCAAGCAGGTTGTCGCGGGTTCGAGTCCCGTCTCCCGCTCCACACGCCTAGGGTGAGTACCTGCTTTCATAAAATGAGTATTGAAAACCTGCTTCTAAAATACAAGCTTACAGCAGAGGCAGAGGGGTCAAGTGCTAAAACCTTTGCCCATGTAAACCTTTCGGTAAGGCTCTTTTCCGATTTTCTCGGGGGAATAACCGATGCTGGCCAGGTTACCGCCGATGACCTTCGACATTTCATAGTTTATCTACGACAAAGGCCGAAGTGGACCGGCAAACGGAAGCAAAAGAATGAGAAACTGAGTGCCAATACCATAAACACCTATGTCAGGGGAATAAAAGCTTTCTGGGCATGGCTTGAGCGCGAAGAAATAATCAAGGATATTCACAATGGAACGTTGTCAAATAATTACAAGATCGAACCTAAGATAAGAAAGTTTATAGAAAAGCGCCTTAAGCCCAATCCCAAAAGAAGTGCTTTTC
>DAOWLH010000040.1 GCA_030643515.1 Dehalococcoidia bacterium
CGGTGAGCACCACTCACTGCATAAGCTCCTCCGTGATGGGGGTGGGCGCCACCCGGCGCCTGTCGGCGGTGCGCTGGGGAGTAGCTGGGAACATTATCACTGCCTGGGTAATGACCTTCCCCATCTGTGGCGCACTGGGGTATGTGATTTCCTGGCTGCTTGGCCTGCTCTGATACTTACAGGTTGTATTCCCTGGGGGTAACCCGCAGTTTTTCAGCGGCTATAATCGCTTTGATGTCGGCAACTACCCGGTCGATTTGTCCCTGCCTGTTGATGACCACGTAGTCGAACATCGGCAGTTTCCTGATTTCCTCTTCCGCGGTTTTCAGACGCAGGCTCAGATCGGAGGCTGTTTCGGTGTTGCGTCCTTCAAGCCGGGTGGTAAGTTCTGCCATTGACGACGGCATCAGGAAAATAAAGACTGCCTCTGGCAGGGCTTTCTTGAGGGTGGCAGCTCCCTGTATATCAACCCTGGTGATGGCGTCCTTTCCTTCGGTTAGTGCCCGCTTCATCGGTTCCCTGGGTACCCCGTACCAGTTGCCGTAGACCTTGGCCCATTCCAGCAGGCTTTCGGCCTGTTTCATCCTGTGAAATTCGGCATCGGATATGAAGTGGTAGTCTACGTTATCCTTCTCACCGGGGCGCTTGGGCCGGGTGGTTACGGTAACAACCTGCTCAAGAGGGGTGTCCAGTCCCTTAATCCGGGACAGAACGGCATCCTTTCCAACGCCGGAAGGGCCGGAAAGGATAAGGAGCAACGACCTGGCGGTTTGTGTGAACTGGCCTTCGTCCTTATAGCCTGATCTTTTCATCAATCTGCTCTGGCCTCAGCAGGGAGCCACCGCGGCTTAAGGTGAGCCGGCCAGTAATGGTCTCCGGGGCCAAGGCCGCCAGTACAATGTGCCCGCTATCGGCGAAGATAACCGCCTTCGTCCTTCTGCCGTTGGTCATATCGATGAGAAGCCCCTTGCCCCTTGCCTCCTGGATGGTTCGTTTGGTGGGTGCCGAGTTTGGTGAAGCTATGGCGATGACTCTGCTCATAGCCAGTATATTGCCAAATCCAACGTGAACCAGGTCTGCCGTCATTGCTGTAAACCTCAAAAATCTAAGTTTAAGATTGTTCTGTATATTAACTAGCACATTGACTAGGTTAATTCTATAATTTATCACTTTTTATTATAGTTATATTTTTTACGCTGGTAGCTCTCACCCCCCCCACCAATAGAATGCTGACTAGCTTACTGCATTAAGTGGCATTTCAGCAAATGCTGCGGACTGCAGAACTTAATGGGAGTAATATTAATTGTATCAGATAGTGTCAAGATGGGTAATGGTACTTTAGGCTTAAAAGGGAGGTGATTGAGCCCCCCTTAAATATTAAACAAAAAAGTTATCACGTCGCCGTCCTGGACCTGGTAGCTTTTACCCTCAAGCCGTAAAAGGCCGTGCTTTCTGCCCTCGGCGGTGGAGCCCACCCTGACCAGGTCGTCAAAGCCTATAACCTCGGCGCGGATGAAGCCCCTTTCCATATCGGTGTGTATCTTGCCGGCGGCATGGAGAGCGCTGGTGCCCTGCCTTATCGGCCAGGCCCGGACCTCGTTTGAGGCGGTGGTGAAGAAGGTTACCAGCCCCAGAAGCTGGTAGGACATCTTGATGACCCTCTCCAGCCCGGACCCGGCAAGGCCGAACTCACGGCGGCAGTCGGCGGCGGTCTCTTCGTCAAGCTGCCCCATCTCCATTTCCAGCTCAGCGCACAGGGTGATGACGCCGTGCCCCGGCCGGCAGAAGCGCTGGCCCAGTTCCTTCTCCGGGGCATCGGCCCCGGCTATCTGGTCTTCACCGATGTTGACCACTGTCAGCAGCGGCTTGGCGCTGAGGAACTGGTAGCCAGCAATAGCTCTGGCCTCATCGGCGGTCAGGCTCAATTCGCGGACGGGCACATCTTTTTCCAGCCCCGTCTTGATTCGGAGCAGCAGCTCCTTCTCCTGGCTGAGGTGCTGTCTCTCGTCCGGCTTGGCCCCCTTGAGGGATGCTTCTATCCGCCCCAGCCGTCGTTCGATGATGGCAAGGTCGGCGAAAGCAATCTCCATGTCCATGGCGGCTATATCACGCTTGACGTCAATACTACCCTCAAGGTGGGGGATGCTATCATCAGCGAAAGCGCGGACTACATCTATCAGTGCATCGACAGCGCCAAGTTGCGATAAAAACTCGCCGCTGATGGCCGTATCCTTGGCCATCCCCTTGATTGAGGCGCCGACATCCAGGTATTTTATCTCGGTGGCGACGACCTTTTTCGGCCTGAGTATTTCGGCCAGCCTGTCCAGGCGGGGGTCGGCGACCCTGGCC
>DAOWLH010000045.1 GCA_030643515.1 Dehalococcoidia bacterium
ATCGAGGGTCTCTTTTGTATATGGCTTGCTCTCTGCCGTGCCCTGAACCTCAACGAAGTCTCCCTTGCCGGTCATAACTATATTAAAGTCAGCCTCGGCGTGGCAGTCTTCATCATAGATCATGTCCAGCAACAGATAGCTGCCGACGATGCCGATACTGACGGCAGCGACAGCACTCTTCAGGGGGTTTACCGAGATAATACCCATACCGTTTAGACTCTGTACCGCCTGATACAGGGCAACATAGGAGCCGGTAATGGCTGCTGTCCTGGTGCTGCCATCAGCCTGCAGCACATCACAATCCACGGTCAGTGTCCTCTCCCCTAGTTCAGAAAGGTCGGTTATTGCCCGCAGCGAGCGCCCGATGAGGCGCTGTATCTCCTGGCTCCGACCGGCGATCCTGCCCTGGCTGGAATCCCGGGGGGTACGGCTAACCGTAGCTCGCGGTAGCATAGAGTATTCGGCGGTGATCCAGCCGGTGCCACTACCCTTGAGAAAGCCGGGCACCCTTTCCTCAACACTCACTGAGCACACCACCCGGGTCTTGCCCAGCTCAATCAACACCGAACCTTCAGCAAAACTCTGAAAACCCGGGATTATGCTTACTGGCCGCAAATCATCAAAGGCACGGCCGTCAATCCTTTTCACTGAACCTCCTTGCCCCATGCATTCTGGGAAATAAAGTATAACATTAGAAGCCAGGTATTAACAATCAAGCGCACTGGCTACCCTCAACAATACGGCCCCGTCTTATACGGGCCAATCATGCCATTACCTTGAACCCCTGGAGTTCACTTGTAGCGGCTTCCAGGACTTTTCTCCCAGCAAAATAGCCCATTCGTGTGATTGTATCCGGGAAGAAATGGTTACATACTAACTAATGTTAACCAACTGTAGTCTAGCGGCAACAGCAGCACCCATCTGTGCTAGAACAGATTATAGAGAGAATCGGTTACTGCCCGTGAGGTGTGTTATCAAGTTCCTTAATAGATATTTTAAGAAACTGCCAAGCAAACACACTGAAGGTAGCGGGATAGAGGACAGCGATGTTCCATTAGCAACCAATTCTAAAACGTGCCAAAAAGCTAAAAATGGCAATTTTTTTGCCACAAATACTATTATTTCTTGATTCTAATGAGCTATAATATACAAGATAACCGGATGCCACACACAAGAGGAGGCGGGTGATGGAAAAGGCAGCCAATGAGCTGATGCTGGGTATTGACGAAGCTGCCCAGGTTCTTGAAGAATACAAGGAAAGGCTCATCAAGGTCCTCGCTGGCGAGGGAGAGCGGATAAGGAAAGAAGCCGAGCAGGAATCGGCCAGTATCATTGCTCATGCCCGAGAGGAGGCGGAACAGATTATCCACCAGGCCAGGAGAGACGCCGAGCAACGGGCGCTACAGCACATCACCGAATCGAGACAGAAGGCCGAACAGATAGCCGCCGAGTTCAGGGAGGTTGCCAGAAGAAAGGCTGAGGATGAAGCTGAACTATTTGTCGCCAGGTCAAAAGAGTTAGCCCAACGGATAGCCGGGGAGGCTGAAGAGAACGCCAAGAGACAGGCTGAAGAAAGCAAAAGGCGAGAAGTGGAGCGCATCATTTATGATGTTAACCAAAAGGCAGCCAAAACACTAGCCCTGGCGCGGCGGGATGCAGGGGAAGAAAGCAAGGCCATAATATCCGCCTCCAAGAAAGAAGCCGAGAAGGTAGCTATCCGGATAACCGAATCTGCCACAAAAGAAATCCAAAACATAAATAGGACCGTTGCTGAGTTAAAGCAAAAAGCCGAGCAAGAGGCAGAACAGATTATCAGTAATGCCAGAGCGATAGCCAAGAAGGAGACCGAAGAAAAACCAGCCAGAATCCTCGCCGAAACCAAAGGAAAGGCTGAAGCGATTATCAGAGAAGCCATGGAGATAGGCCGCAAGAAGGGCGATGAGGAACTGGACAAGGCGATAGCTGAGGCAAAACAGAAGGCGGAGTGGGAAGCCGCCGCCATCATCGCCGAGGCAAAACAGAGAGCTGAGCAGATTATCGCCGATGCCCGGGAAAAAATCAAAGAGGTAGTCGAAGAATCCGATAGGGTTATCTCCAGAGCCCGGCAGAAAGCAGAGCAGATTATTAGTCAGGCCGAGGCCATTGACCAGAAGGCCGGGATGTTAGCTGGCGAAGACATTGTTGTCCATATACCGGAGCAGTGACCTTCAATCACTCCGTAAAAGCGATGAAGGGGAGCAGTGGATGCTCCCCTTCACTTTTTAACCGTGCTTTTAGTAAACAGCCATTTACCCGATTTGCCAGTGTTAGTATAATAGCTGCATGGACCTCAACCCGGAAATCGTCCCCCTGATTGATGAAATCAAGAACGACAGGGCTCACGGTGCCAGTGAGCTAGCCCGACAGGCGGTAAGGGTGCTTAAGATAACCGCAGAGCACAGCCATGCGATAAGCCCGGAGCAACTCCTGCATGAGCTAAGGGGTGTCGCCGGTAATCTAGAGCAGGCTCGCCCGGCCATGGCCCCCATATTCAACATGACCCGTGCCCTGCTAGGCGGGATTGCTTCGCCGGCTGCACCGATGACCCTGTCCAAACTTAAGCTGTTTGTCACCTCCGGGGCCGATGAGGTGCTCAATAGCTCGTCACTGGCTGTTGCCCGGATTGCCGAGCAGACCACCGAACTTCTCGCCAGCGGCGACCGCGTAATAACCCACAGCTACAGCTCAACGGTAGTAGCCGCACTCAAGAAGGCATTTGATAAATGGGGCAGCATCACCGTCATTGCCACCAAATCGGGCCCCGGTGGTAGCGGCCAGATTACCGCCGCCAAACTCCATGACTACGGGATTCCGGTGACCTCCATTGACGATACTGCTATGGCCAGCTACATGCAGAAGGCCGATATAGCCATCATCGGCGCCGACCGGATTTGTGCTGACGGCCAGGTGGTCAACGGCGTCGGCAGCTACCAGCTGGCACTGGTCGCCGCCCGGAACAAAGTCCCCCTCTACGTCCTGTGTGAATTATTAAAATTCGACCCCAGGCTGAGGGGTGACCAGGTTGACCTGGAAGAAGATGAGCCCGATGAACTGGCAACCCCGGCAAGATTGCCCTCCGGGATTATGGTCAAAAACCCCCTTTTCGACATCACGCCATCGGAACTGGTCACCGGTATACTAACCGAAAAAGGGCTGCTTACGGGAAAGCAGGTAACAAGCTACCTGAGTAGCCTGGTTACCACCGATACACCTGAGAAAGGGTCTCCTTGAGCATGGGCACCGTCTGGTAGTCATCAATGTCTTCGGGTTGTATCCACCTGGTCTCGCAGTGTTCCCAGTCTATTCTTACCTTCGACTTTTCTTTGATACGAAATAGATAGGGGTGGACCACCCACCTGATGCCCTCGTCTACAGCCTCAAGAGTTTCACCCTTACTGACCAGCTCCACGTCCTCCGGGCGCAGGCTAGTTTCTTCCTGTATCTCTATCAGGCTTTGCTCATCAGCGGTGGTATCTACATAGCCGCTGACACCGGCCCATCTGCCGCGAAAGCTGCCCACCATCTGGCTGCGGCGCAGAATGATTATCTGGTTACCACACTCAAGGAAACAGGTGACCACGTGCTTCTCGGGGAGCCCGCCTGTCAACTAAGCGCCTCCCTGCTCCAGACCAATTAAATAGTCCCTCAACCAGGATAGAGCTTCTTTCGCCGCCGACCGCTTGTTCTGTTCCCTGCTACCCTTGAAGATGTGCCTCCGGATACATGTTTCCGTCTGATGCGACAGCCCGAGGTAGAACAGACCTAACGGCTTGCCCGTGGTAGCGCCACCGGGACCGGCGATGCCGGTATCAGTCAGGCAGACATCTACATCCAGCACTTTACGCCCACCCCGTGCCATCTCCCCGGCTACTTCGGCACTGACGGCGCCAAACTTCTGGATAGTCTCTTCCCGGACACCGACCAGTTTAACCTTGGCCTGATTGCTATAGGCGGTGATCGACCCCTTGTAATAATCAGAGCTACCCGGGACGTTGGTTACCAGATGCGATATTAGTCCCCCGGTGGCCGACTCCACCAGCCCCAGTGTCAATCCCCCATCGCTGAGTAGGCCAGCGACCTCCTGCTCCAGACTGCTCATTGTACTAAACTCCTGTGACTCCCGGATGGGGATAGACTTGCCACCGGCTTTGTGCTATCATCCACCCGGACAAAGTATAGGGGAACTGGATAATAAATTAAAGCTGGAATCACAAAGGCTTGCCTGCTTGGAGGTGGGTTACATGAAGGTTATATCTCTGTCTTTTTCTACCCTCGGAGTGCTATGCCTGATAATGGCTATTTTCACCGTTTTTGAAATCGCCCCGTCATTTATTGAGATTGCGTTAATCGGCGCCAGAATGTCCACCACCGTGTTCTGGGGCGGGCTGGCAATCCTCCTGTTCCTGGCCGGAATTGCTTTTGGCATCGTCTCCAAGGAGGATTTCGGGCCTACTGCCGGCTAAAACCTCCACTCTTGGCCAACCGGCACCTGCTATGTCTGTCCACGGGAACCAGGCTAGAATATCAGTACGAGTTACTCCCGGTGCCGCCAGAAATAAAGTGGTTGGCTTTGCCGAGGGCATACTCAGGATAAGAATTGCCGCCCCACCGTTAAAGGGCAAAGCCAATCGTGAACTGGAAGCTTTCCTGAGCCAGCGGCTGGGCCTGGGTAGAGGCGAGGTGACCATTATCAGGGGCCATACTTCCCGAGACAAGACGTTAACCGTATACGGCCTCAGCCAGGAGAAAGCTCTAAAGCTGCTTTTACAAGAGCGGAGTGCTTAACCGCCGGACAATCACAACCCGAACCCTGATTACGCCGATACCTGGTATGCCTCGGTGCTACGACCACACTGGCGGCAGCAATACCGGCCAGCATCAAGATAGACCTCACCGCCGCACTTCGGGCAAGGTTCATCGGATTTCTTACCCACATAACCGCATTGGAGGCAGTGGTCAAACCAGGTCTGGCCATCTATATCAAGAAATATATCGCCTCCACACTTGGGGCATTTCTTAATTTTCCACAATACCATTCTACTACCCGCCCTTTATATAAAACGTCAACCGGCCAGTTTTGTTAGCTCGCAGTCAATTACTGCTCAAGTTTATGCTGGAAGGCCCGCTTTGTATGTAACCTAAATCTCATCATATGCCGAAAAAAGTGATAAATCGGGAAGGTAATTTTTATGGGTGCGACCTGCAAAGAAAGTAAGCTAATAACAGTGGATATTCAGGTGATTACCGTGCCGTTACTCCAAAATAACTATATCGAAGGGGCAGGAAATAGCCCCCCTGGGGCAAACCGCCTCACAAATGGTGCACCAGTCGCACTCAATCACTTCCACAAAGGCGACAACACCATCAACCAGTACCAGATTATGGCGCGTACACACACCGATGCACAGCCCGCAACCGTCACACTTGCCCAGGTCAATCTGCGGTTTCATCATGACATATCACTAAACTGGCCACATCACGGCAGCATTTTACCTCAGCGTTCAGCCTCTGTCTGTGACCTTTGTCTCAAAAAACGGCCCCACTATCTTCTGGAGAATTTTTTTATCCAGGATAATGATGCGGTGCCGGTCCATTTTGATGGCACCCTCTTCTTCCAGCGTTTTCAGTGACCGGCTGACCACTTCCCGTACGGTACCGGCCATAGCCGCCATGTCCCGTTGCGTTAGCTGCGGGCTGGGGCCGGCACCGTCTCCGGCATTCTCAAGGAGTATTCGGGCCACCCGGCCAATGACCTGCCTGAATGATAAATCCTCCACCAGCAAAACCAGATGACGCATCCGCCCGGCCATTACCTTGATGACCCTAGAAGCAAGCTGAGGGTAATTCTTCAGGACATAGTCCAGTTCGTCCTTCCCCAGGCCGTAGAGTAAGACCTGCCCCATAGCCTGAGCGCTGGCCGGATTAAGCCCGCCATCAAACATGGGGACTTCGTTAAAGGACTCACCAGGACGGATTATAGCCAGAATCTGCTCTTTGCCGTCAGCCGACGTCTTGAATATCTTGACCACGCCGGAGACGACAATGTACAAAGCCTCGGCCAGCTCTTCCTCAAGCAGTATAATCTCATCCCGCTGGCATCTCTTTTCGAAGAAGAGGCTGCCGATTTGCTCAAGCTCGGCGGGACTCATCGGCGAGAAATAAGGGACGGATTTAAGAAACTCTGCTTTTGAAGCCATATCACTAAGCCAGCTTATATTCTAATGCTCACTCCTCTACCAGGCAAGAGCTATTTGCGAAAAGGTTGCGCTCAACCTCCCGCAGCCGCTCCAGCCCTTTGACCTCGGTGGAAAGCATGGGCAGCTCAACTATCTCCAGGCTGGCATACCTTTCATAAATAAGGTCAAGGTACTTCCGCTGCTGCTTGGCCTTCTCTGCTAGAAAGGCAGAGTCTTTTGTCACCACCACGTTGTTTATTATCAGTTTCTTTATCGTGAAGCCGAACCGGTTAAGCTCCTGAAAAATATCGCCAAGCTGCTCAAAGGCCAGCGCCTCGGGTATGGCAACCAGATTGAAGCTGACCTCGTCACGAAGAAAATCGATACTGTCAGCGGATAGCTTCTGCCATCGCTTGAGGATGTCCAACACCGAGTCCCGGCTGTTCTGCCCCAGTTTCAGCCGGGAATAAACCCGCGGC
>DAOWLH010000034.1 GCA_030643515.1 Dehalococcoidia bacterium
CAAAATCTACCCGTGGTCTTTGCCATTGACCGCGGTGGTATTGTCGGTGACGATGGCAAAACACACCAGGGCATCTTTGACATCTCTTACCTTTCACTGGTCCCCAACCTGATAGTCTCCGCACCCAAGGATGAAAACGAACTCCAGCATCTGCTCTATACGGCGGTTATGGCCGGCCAGCCCATGGCGGTAAGGTACCCGCGTGGATCCGGTCTGGGAGTGCCGATGGACAAGGAGCTTCATCAGATTACCATAGGCACCTGGGAGGTGCTGAGACAGGGCGAAGATGTTGCCATTATGGCCCTGGGCTCTACTGTGGCCCCTGCTCTTGAGGCTGCGCAGAATCTGGCGGCCAGGGGGATTGAGGCTACGGTAGTGAACAGCCGTTTTGCCAAGCCGCTGGATGTAGCTCTGATGACGCAAATCGCTGGCCACATCAAGTTTCTGGTAACGGTTGAGGAGAATACACTGGCTGGCGGCTTTGGCAGCAGCGTCGTTGCTGGACTTCAGGAAGCCGGTATCAGCGATGCACAAGTAAAGCGGATTGGTATCCCCGATGAGTTTGTTGAGCACGGAACGCAGACTATCCTGCGGGCCAAATACAATCTTGACGCCGCGGGCATCACCCGCCAGATACTATCTCTGTTTTCGAAAGATAATCCACCGCTAAAGACCAAAACCGGGATGACGTCAGTTTAGATGAAGAAAGGGCAATGGAATCACTGCAAGAGCAGGGCCGGAAGTATCAGGTGCAGTATATAGCACCTGATATCTCTATTAATGGAGGGTAAATGGACAGACTTACTGTACGGGAGATAGATGTCACCGGTAAGAGAGTTCTGGTCAGGGTTGACTTCAATGTCCCCTTGGTTGGTAAAACAGGAAAGATTGCTGATGACAGCCGCATCCGGGCAACCCTGCCCACCATCGACTATCTGATGGACCGTGGAGCCAGGGTGATTCTATGTTCTCACCTTGGCCGCCCCGGAGGGAAGTTTGTTAAGGGCTTGAGCCTGGATGGTTTTGCCAGGCGTCTGCAAGAGATTCTGATGCAGCCGGTGGCCTTCTCCCGCGATTGCATCGGGCCGGAGGCGGAGAAGATGGCGGCTGCCCTGGAAAACGGGCAGGTCCTGCTTCTGGAAAATCTGCGCTTCCACGCTGAAGAGGAGAGAAACACCGAACCGTTTGCCCGGTCTCTGGCCCGTCTGGGTGATATATTTGTTAATGACGCCTTTGGCACTTCCCACCGCAGCCATGCCTCTATTGTTGGTATCACCAGCTACCTGCCTTCCGTCGCCGGTTTGCTGCTAGAAAAGGAGCTCAGGGAACTCGGTAGCATCCTGGAAGCTCCGGCGCGTCCCTTCGGTGTGCTTCTTGGTGGCGCCAAAGTAAGCGATAAGGTCGGCATGATAGATAATATCATGGGAAAAGTAGACTTCATAATGATCGGTGGCGGTATGGCGGCCACATTCCTGAAAGCCAAATCATACGAGGTGGGCCTGTCGCTGGTTGAGGATAGTACGGAGACCGCCGCCAAGCTGATAGCTAAAGCGTTAAACAACGGGGTGAAGCTGCAGCTTCCGGATGACGTGGTTGTTGCCGATAAGATAGAATCCGGCGCCACCGTAGAAACCGTATCTATCGAGAATATACCACGTAGCAAGGCTATTGTGGACATAGGTGTGCTGACCATCACCAATTTCACCAGGAGGTTGGAGAGGTGCCGCACGGTCTTCTGGAATGGGCCGATGGGAGTCTATGAGATGGGATTCGATGAAGGAACAAACGCTATGGCCAGGATTATTGCTAGCCTCAACGCGGCAACGATTACCGGTGGCGGCTCTACCGCCGAGATAATAACTGAAATGAAGCTGGCCGACAAGATAACCTTTGTCTCCACCGGTGGTGGCGCCTCACTCAGGTTCTTGAGCGGTGAGACGCTCTCCGGGGTCGAGGTGTTACTTGATAGAAAAACAGCCGGGCGAGTGCTGCAGCCCTTGACGGGGAGGGGCCATAATGGCCAGCTTGGAACTGGTTAGGCAGATATCCAGGGCCTCGGCAAGCAAGATTGTGCTCATTGCCATCGACGGGCTGGGCGGGCTGCCTCTTACCGAAACGGGCAAGACCGAGCTTGAGACCGCCAATACGCCCAACCTCGATGCTCTGGCCGCCAGGAGTGTCTGCGGCCTGAGTGACCTGGTGGGGGCCGGTATAACACCGGGCAGTGCTCCGGGACACCTGGCGCTGTTTGGCTATGACCCGGTCAGCTGCCTTATCGGCAGGGGAGTGCTGGAGGCGCTGGGCATAGATTTTGCGCTTGGGCCGGATGACATCGCCGCCCGGGGCAATCTGTGCACCGTAGATGAGAATGGCCTGGTCAGCGACCGCCGGGCTGGCCGCATAACAACCGATAAGAACCAGGTGCTGTGCCGTCTCCTTGACGGCCAGGAGATAGACGGGGTCAGGATTATCGTTCGGCCGGTGAAGGAACACCGGCTGGTGGTGATATTCCGTGGCAGCGGACTCAGTGCCGGCGTAAGCGATTCTGACCCGCAGCAAACGGGAGTTGTCCCTAAAGAAGTGATAGCTGTAAAGCCGGAAGCCAGCCGGACCGCCAGTATCGCCAACCGGTTTGTTGCCAGGGCGAAGGCAGTGCTGGCCGACCACTACCCGGCCAATATGGTTCTGCTACGCGGTTTCTCCAGGCGGCCGGAGCTGCCGACCATGACCGATATTTACAAGCTAAAGCCGGCGGCCATTGCCAGCTACCCCATGTATCGCGGGCTGGCCAGGGTGGCTGGCATGAAAGTCCTGGATACGGGTACCACTCCTGAAGAAGAGATGGAAACCCTGAAGCAGAACTTTAAAAACCACGACTTTTTCTTTGTCCACATAAAGGACACCGATTCTGCCGGCGAGGATGGCGACTTTTATCGTAAAGTAGACGTCCTTGAGCAGGTGGACCGGGCCCTGGACAAGGTGATTAGCCTTGAGCCTGATGTCATTGTCGTTACTGGTGACCACTCGACGCCGGCTCTGCTCAAAGGGCATAGCTGGCATCCTGTGCCGGTCCTGCTGTATTCCCACTGGTGTCGCCCGGATGGAGTCAGCCGGTTTTCAGAGTCGGCCTGCATCTCCGGCGGGCTGGGCAGAATGGCAGCCACCGAGATAATGCCTCTGGCTATGGCCAACGCCCTGAAGCTGGATAAGTTCGGTGCTTAGGAACATGAGAGTACCGTTGATAGCTGGTAACTGGAAGATGAACACCACGGTGGCTGAGGGGCTGGAACTGGTGGCTAAAATGCTTAAGCAGCTGGATGGGATGGCCGGGGTGGAAAAGGTGATCTGTCCTCCGTTTGTCTCCCTGAAACCTGTCGCTGAGCTTGTAAAGGATAGCTCGGTGAAGCTGGGCGCCCAGGACCTTTATTATAAAGAAAAGGGAGCCTATACCGGGGAGATATCGCCGCTGATGCTGGCCGAACTGTGTCAGTTTGTCATCATCGGCCACTCGGAGCGGAGGCAGTATTTCGGCGAGACCGGAGAGGTTGTTAATAAAAAGGTAAAGGCGGCACTCAAAGCCGGGCTTCAGCCCATCCTGTGCCTCGGTGAGAAGCTGGCCGATAACGAAGCCGGGCAGACGGAAAAAGTGGTAGGTGAACAACTGGATTCAGCCTGTGAAGGGG
>DAOWLH010000069.1 GCA_030643515.1 Dehalococcoidia bacterium
GGCACCCCGGGAAAACATTGAGCTTATTAGCAACAGGATGGATATAGCACGGTGTGTTCAGGTGGTTATCAGCGAGGAGGATGTCACCAAAGGTAAACCTGACCCTCAAGGTTTTTTGCTGGCCGCCAGCAGGCTCGGCGTTAAACCGAAGGACTGCCTGGTGATTGAAGACGCTATTGCCGGTGTTGCCGCTGCCAGGCGTGCCGGCATGCACTGCCTGGCGGTAACCAACAGCCATACCAGAGACAGTCTGGGCGAGGCTGACCTGGTGGTCGGCAGCCTGGAAGAGGTAGCCATCAGCGACATCGAGGGGCTGTTTGCCTGCCCGGGTGTTGCCTGATTTGCCAATTATTATAAGGAGACGTAAAATCGTAGAGATGGAAAGAACGCTGGTTTTAGTTAAACCCGATGCCGTGACACGCGGCCTGACCGGCAGCATTATCAAACGGCTGGAGGAGCAGGGTCTCAAGCTGGTGGCCCTAAAAATGCTGCAAATGGACAATAACCTTGCCCGGAAGCACTATGCACCACACCAGGGGAAGCCATTCTTTGAAGGTCTGGTGGCCTATATCTGTTCAGCCCCGGTGGTGGCTGCTGTTTTCGAAGCGGAAGGAGCCATTCAATTGGCTCGAAAGACGATGGGAGCCACTGACCCGGCCAAGGCTGAAGGTGGAACCATCAGGGGTGATTGGGGCCTGGATATAGAGCGCAACAGTGTCCACGGCTCTGATTCAGCGGAGACCGCCCGGAGGGAAATAGAGCTTTTCTTTGGTGATGACGAGATTACTTACTACCAGCGGATAGACAGCCGGCCTATTGAATCCTGACTACCGGTTTCGCCTGGCTCCAGAGCTGGTCTAGCTGGTAATAATCCCGCTCGACCGGGGCGAAGATGTGAACGATGACGTCGCCATAGTCAAGGAGCAGCCACCCGGAATCCACCGAACCCTCACGGTGGTGGGGCAAAACGCCTTCCCTCTTCAATGAATACAGTATTTCGTCCTGAATGGCGCTAATCTGCCGCTCGGACTGTCCGCTAAAGAGGACAAAGTAATCGGCGAAGCTGACAGCGCCCCGAACATCAAGAAGCACGATATCCGAGGCCTGCTTATCGCTGGCTATCTCAACCACCCGATGAGCTAGTTCAATCGCTTCCAGAAAACACCCCAACCAGTGGATTCAAATATCATTATAGCACAAAACCGGGTCCAGGTAGGCACTAGCTAGTGGAGGTGATATACTTGTAGCCAAATGCCAGGGCTGCTTTTTGGTACTGCCGGTATTCCGCACAGCACCTATCCGCAAAACACCATAGAGGGCATCAAGCAGATTGCTCATCTTGGCCTGGACTGCATGGAGATAGAGTTCGTCAAGGGTGTATACCTGACAGAGGCTGATGCTTCATCGGTTGCCCGGGCAGCTCAGAGCGCCGGAGTCGCATTGTCTGCTCATGCCCCTTACTACCTTAATTTTAACTCGCACGAACCAAAGAAACTCAGGGCCAGCCAGGGCATTCTGCACAAAGCCGCCCGAATTGCTTCAATATGCGGTGCCCGAAGCCTTGTTTTCCACCCCGGCTTCTACATGGGTGACCCGCCCCAAAAAGCTTACAGCACGGTGAAGGAGTACCTGGCAGAGGTGGTGGCCAAGCTTAAAGACGAAGAAAACCGGCTGTGTCTCCGGCCCGAGGTCAGCGGCAAAGGCACCCAGTTCGGCACCATCAAGGAGGTAATAAAGCTCAGTAACGAGCTGGAAGGCGTAGCCCCCTGCGTTGACTTTGCTCACTGGCATGCCCGCTCCGGTGCCTTTAATTCCTATGATGAGTTCATGTCGGTTCTGGACCAGATTAAGGAGAGCCTGGGCGAGGAAGCTATAGAAAACATGCACATTCATATTTCAGGCATTGCCTATGGGGCCAGAGGAGAGCTCAGGCACCTGCCTCTTAATGAATCTGACCTGCGCTACATTGAGCTACTCAGAGCTTTAAGAGACACTGGGGCAAAGGGCACGGTCATCTGTGAAAGCCCCAAGCTGGAAGAGGATGCCTTGTTGCTAAAAGAGAGCTTTTGTTCCCTGCCCCAAAAATACTAGACCAATAGTCATACCTGCTGGCAGCCTGTATTTTCCTATTATTGGCTATTTCTGGTATAATACAAGCGTATAGCAATAAACCTACTGAGACAAGCCAATGAAGATAAACTGGAAACGTAGCCTTATCGTATATATCGCCATTATTGCTGCCGCAGTGGTCTTCTTCACCCTCATCTTGCCCGGCGGAGAGGAGCCAGAGGAAATCCCACTTAGTACTGTGATTGAAATGTCGCAGAATGGTGAAATTAAAAGCATTGTCGTTGACAAC
>DAOWLH010000036.1 GCA_030643515.1 Dehalococcoidia bacterium
GCCACGATAAGCAGGGTAATGTAGAGCTTGAATTCGGAGTTTTTGAACAGAGCCCCCGGCTGACGTTTCCACAGAAGGAAGTAATATAGCCCGAAGTTTACTCCGGCAGCTATCATAAAGAAGATGACGACAACCTCAACGAAGAGGCTGTTGTAGGCGCCGATACTCGAGCTAGTAGCGGTAAAGCCGCCGATTGGTATCGTGCTGAGGGTTACCGTCAGGGCGTTAAACACCGGCAGCCCGCCAATGAGCAGCGTTATGAACTCGGTGGCCGACAGCCCCAGGTATATTATCCACAGGGCTTTGGCAGTATCGCGCATGCGTGCTGTCAGCCGCTCGCCCTGCTGGCCGGGCATCTCGGCTTCCACCAGCCGGGAGGCACCGATGCCCAGTACCGGAAACAGGGCGACGAAGAGCATAATGATACCCATGCCGCCGAGCCACTGTGTCAGTGAGCGCCACAGCAGGAGGCCCTGAAACTGGCTTTCAACGGAGGTGAATACGGTGGCGCCGGTGGTGGTAAAGCCGGACATGGCCTCAAAGTAGGCGTCAAGAAAGCTGGGCAATGCCCCGGAGATCTGGTAGGGCAGGGCGCCGAAGATCGAGGCGGTTATCCAGCCGCCGGCAACCAGCAGGATGGCCTCGCGGCGGGTGAGCCTTTTTTCCTTCACCGGTATCAGCCGCCACAGCAGCAGCCCCGTGCCCAGGCTGATGGCTATGGAGATGGCAAAAGCGGCGGTATCCTGCTGCCCTGAAAAAAGGCTCCAGCCCAGGGGCAGGAGCATGGCGATGCCTATGATGCCTATCAGCAGTCCCAGGTAGTGAAGAACAACCCTTATCCTCATTATCGGCTTCTTACTTGAAAAGCTTCTCCACCGAGCGGACGGCTGACAGGGGAGAGACAACGATGACGTGATCCCCCGGTCTGACGACACTGTCGTCGGGGGGGATGGTTATCTTCTCATTGCGCGTAATGGCGCCAACCACGGCTTCCTTGGGCAAGTCAACTTCGCTGATCTTCTTGTCGGCAATCTGGGCCCGCGGGCTGGTGACGAACTCGATGGCCTCCAGTTGCTGCCCCTCAAGCAGGGCGGTGGCAATAACCCCACCGTGGAGGACAAAACGGGTAATCTTGTTGGCGGTGAGAATGGGAGGCAGGGCAGCGACATCGACCCCGATGGCCTCGGCCAGTGGAATGTAGCCCGGATTGTTGATGATCACCAGGCTACGGGGGACGCCGAGTGTTTTGGCCAGCAGCGCGGAAAGAATGTTAAGTTCATCGCTGCCGGTGGTGGCAACATAAGCGTCGGCTGATGGCACTCCCTGTTCAATGAGGAAGTTTCGGTCGGTGCCGTCGCCATGATAGACCTCCACATGTTCCAGCTGGGCGGCTATTTCTTGGCTGCGGTCTGTATCGGACTCAATGAGCTTGACCTTTACTCCGCGCCTCTGCAGCCCCTCGGCGGCAAGGAAGCCGATTCGCCCCCCTCCCAGAATGACCACCTTCTTTACCGTACGCTTTGGCTGGCTGAAGACTCTGCCCAGTTCGTCCATATGCTCCTGCTGGGCTATTAGATAGACGCTGTCGCCTTCGTTGATCACTACATCAGGGTCGGGCAGAACCACGCCGCCTTCATGGACAATGGCGGCCACGACGGCCGGCTTTGGCAGGGTAATCTGGCTCAGGGTTTTACCGGTTATGGCCTCGCCTTCCAACCTGAATTCCCTTATCTGGACCAGGCCGTTGGCGAAGTTCTCCACCGGGGTGGAGTAGAAGCCGGAGAGAATGGCCATTATTTCCTTGGCGGCTTCGGCTTCGGGATTGATGAAGACGTCAATCCCCAGGTTTTTGGGCCGTACTATCTTACGTGTCGCCGTGGCTGACTTGGCCGGGGTGATGAAGTAGCCTGAATAGCCGGGGCTTCTGATTCGGGCGGCGGTGGTGCCGGCACCCAGCTCCTTGGCCATGAAGCAGGTGACCATATTGGTCTCGTCGCTGTTGGTGACGGCCAGTACCAGGTCGGCGCGGTCAGCTTCGGCTGCCCTGAGGACAGTGGGCGTGGCGGAGTTGCCCTGGATGACCTTGATGTCAAGCTGGCGGCGGAAGTTCTCCAGAACGAGCCCGGATTTTTCGATGACAACGACCTCGTGCTCTTCTTCGGCGAGTAAGGAGGCGATGTGGAAACCGATTACCCCGCCTCCGGCTATGATGATGTACATTGTCTCTTATAACCTGCCGGAAATACTCTTAAAGCACCTGGTGATGCTCTGGGACAGGGCGTGCAGTCTGCCCCGGGGCTTTCTGGGTCTCCGCAAAACTCGGTCTCCTGGCTTGCTGGAAGGCAGTTGTTTAAGGGGCTCGGTTTTCATTATTTCTATCTTTGGTTTTGGATTCTATGCCCTTATGTGGCGGATGTCAATAGCCAGGGAGCAGCTTTCTCAGTCTTTGGTTGGCTTTGTTTCTTCATCGCTGAATGCGGTCATTGTGCAGAACATGTCATTGGCACGGCATTGCTCATATTCCATCTGCAGGGTAGTGTGCTCAATGTTGTATCGCCCGAGCAATTCCTCGGTCTGTTCACGGATACGGGCTGCCTTGCTTGCAGACAGGTCATCAATCAGTATATGGCAGCTCATGGCATGCAGTTCCGGGGTGATACTCCAGACGTGGATATCGTGCACGCCTTTTACCCCTGGTATCTGGCCGATGTCTTTTACCAGCCTTCTGACGTCTATCTGCTTCGGGCTGGCCTCCAGAAGGACTCTTAAACCATCCCGGAAGATACTCCAGGCGGCCAGGACGATAATCAGGCCGATAACGATACTGATAATCGGGTCGGCGGCAACCAGCCCGGTGAGCATGATGATGACGGCTCCGACGATGACGCCAACAGAGGCCAGGGCGTCACCCAGGGCGTGCCAGAAGGCACTGCGGACGTTGAGGTTGGTCTTCTGCTCCCGGCGCAGCCAGGAGGCGACGAAGAGATTTATGCCCAAACCGACGGCGGCGACGGCCAGCATGAGCGGGCTGTTTATTTCCGGCGTTTGCTGCAGGCGCTGAACGGCTTCATAGAAAATAAATACGGCAATGCCGAATATGCTTAATGTATTGACAATGGCGACCAGCACCCC
>DAOWLH010000017.1 GCA_030643515.1 Dehalococcoidia bacterium
CCACGCTCGCAATGCAGCCATAAAGCTGGCCGAGCTTGCCGGGGCCACTGCTGTCCTGGGCAGCGCCACCCCCGATGTAGAGAGCTACTACCGGGCCAAGCAGGGAGACTTCCAGTTGCTTGAGCTTCCCCAGCGTGTCACTCCCCAACATGGTTCGGCCCTTCCCCAGGTCGAGCTGGTCGATTTAAGAGAGGAACTCAAGGCAGGTAATAAAAGTATCTTCAGTCGCTCCCTGAAGCGGGCCATCGACAAGGCGATCGCCAACCGGGAGCAGGTAATCCTGTTCTTCAACCGCCGCGGTGGCGCCACCTTCATTCAGTGCCGAAATTGCGGTTCCGTTTTCCGCTGCAAGCGCTGTCAGGTAGCTCTCGGCTACCACCCGGTGGAAGACACCCTGATCTGCCACCAGTGCAATTACCGGGTGGCGGTACCCAGGGTCTGCCCCCGGTGCTCCAGCTACCGCATCAAATTCCTAGGCCTGGGTACTCAGAAACTGGAGCTAGAGGCCGGGCTTACCTTCCCTCGGGCCAGACTGCTGCGCTGGGATAGCGACGCCACCCGAAGAAAAGACTCCCACCAGGAAATACTGGATAGGTTCCGGCGCGGCGACACCGATATCCTGATTGGCACCCAGATGGTGGCCAAGGGGTTAGACCTTCCCCAGGTAACGCTGGTCGGGGTAATAAGCGCCGATACCGGCCTTAACCTGCCCGACTTTCGGGCCGGAGAAAGAACGTTCCAGCTCCTTTCCCAGGTAACCGGCCGGGCCGGTCGGGGGCCGCGAGGTGGTCGCGCCATCATTCAAACATACTCACCCAAGCACTACGCCATTCAGGCAGCGGTAAAGCACGACTACTCCGCCTTCTACAAACAGGAAATCAGCTACCGCCGCCAGCTTGCCAATCCGCCCTTCTCCCGGCTGGTCCGCCTGACGTACAGCCATACCAACGACGCCCTCTGCCAAAGGGAAGCAGAAAGAATGAAGCAATTGCTTATCTCGGAGATTAACGCCGCCGGAACCCACGACGTCAGCCTGATTGGCCCGGCACCGGCCTTCATCCACCGCCTACGGGGCCGGTTCCGCTGGCAACTGGTGCTGCGTGGCTCAGCACCGAATCCCCTGCTATTCCAAATAGCCATCCCCCAGGGCTGGGCAGTGGATGTCGACCCAATTGGGCTTGACTAAGCCCGGCTGATACCGGTGTTACTTCCCCTGACTGACATCGCCATCTCCCGCATTGCCCTCAGGTCTTCAAGCTGCTTCTGGAGCTGTTGTTTCGGGGGAAGCACCAGGCCGTAGTTGGTCACTATATCAAGCCGCAGTCGATACTTATGGTCACTTTTGATAGCTACCACCATGGTCACCTCTTCAGGCCGGAGGTGACCGGCTCTTCAGGCGCAAAGTAGAAAAGGTCATCGAGCCGGCGCTCCGGGAAGGCCCTGACGGCACCAATGATGAACTTCTGATTAATGCCGCGCTTGCCCTCCCTCACCCGGTAGACCTGGCTTACCGATAACCCCATGGCCCGGGCCAGATCAGATAAGTTCTGGTAGCTTAAGCAGCTCAAATCAAAAACTCTCGTCTTAACTATCATAAGCGATGCCCCCTTGTGACAATGGGCATACTTTAGCCTATTATATGACATTTGTCAATAGTATTTCTTTGATTTTGGAACTTTCTGTCATATTTGTCGACCACGGGCACCGCAGTATCATAGCAAATTTAACCCTCCACACGCAATCTTGACTGTATTGCCTCCAGTCAATTATAATATTTGCCAATATACTATTGACTTTCGCCATTTGGCAAATTATAATTATCCTATGAACAATAGAGAAATCAGCCTCGGGGAAATTATCAGGCAGCAACGCGTTACCATTCCGCTGACATTACAGGAACTTGCCCAGAAAACAAGCGTCTCTCCATCGCATCTGGGACGTATGGAGAGAGGCGAACGTTTTCCGTCAGCCCGTATTCTGCGCAAGATCGCCGGGCCTCTGGGATTTGAGGAAGACGAGCTTTTTACCCTGGCCGGCTATCTTTCTCCCCATCCAAGTACTGTCGCCGAGTCACGGCCCAGCTACAGCAGCGGACGCTTGGACCCCTATGTCTCCAAGGTATTAGCCAACGAACCAATTGAGGTACAGCACGCCGTCATCGGTATTCTCTCGATACTGAAGAGTCTGTCCAAGAGCATAGCCAAAGAGACTCCTCAGGGCTAAGCCCGGGCCCAACTGCCTGCGGATAGCTGGCCTGTCCTCTTAAAGGGCAATCAGGTGGCCAGGTCTCCGCTTGATAAATAGGCATATCTGGGGTATAGTTTACTTCCAGGCAAGAGCAGTTGAGGCAGATTTGAAGCTACAGCTTAAGACGGCGACCCGACCACTACTAGCCCGGATAAACGATTTTCTCACCAGCCAGAAGGTCCAAGCCTATGTTGTCGGCGGCTTTATCCGTGACCTGCTCCTGGCCCGAGATACGGCTGACATCGACATCGCCCTGAGGGCAGATGCGTTCGAAGTCGGCCCCCGGATGGCCGCAGCTCTACACGGTAAATTTATTCCCCTGGACAAGGTGAACCGTGTGGGGCGGGTGGTTCTGAGCAATGAAGAGGCAGGCACCCCCAAGTGGCAGATAGACCTCTCCACCATTGGTGACGGCATTGAAAAAGACCTCAAGCGGCGTGACTTTACCATTGATGCCATGGCCATCAACCCGGAGAGGATAATGACCATGCCACGGCTCGACACCGCCGAGCTTATCGACCCCCACCATGGTCTGGAAGACATACAGAAGAGAACAATCAGGGTGGTTAGCCAGACCGTCTTTAAGCAGGATGCGGCCCGCTTGCTACGGGCGGTACGCATGGCTGCCGAGCTTGGATTTACCATCAGTGATGATACCCAGGAGCTCATCCGGCGCAGCCGCCACCTCATCTCCGGAGTAGCCGGGGAGAGAATAAGGGAAGAACTGCTGAGGCTGCTGGCAGTAGCCGACAGCGGGCACTTCCTGCTTACCCTGGACAAACTGGGCCTGATGGAAGAGCTTGCCCCGGAACTCGGCCAGACCAGGGGAGTTGAGCAGCTCCGGGAACACCACTGGGATGTCTTTCATCACTCCATAAAATCGGTTGACGCCGTTGATTTCCTGCTGCGCCGTGGAAGCTGGCCCTACACCGGCAAGGAAGTCCTGGACTACGTGCCCTGGTCGCAAGAGCTGGCCGACTACTTCGAGCTCGGGGTCAGCGGCGGCAGCAATCGCCGGCAGCTTATTAAACTGGCTGCCATCCTGCACGACATTGCCAAACCGCAGACGAAGGTGGTTACCGACAAGGGGAGGACCCGCTTTCTGGGGCACGCCACACAGGGGGCACCCATCGCCGGCGGAATCCTTGAAAGGCTGCGCTTCAGCGGCAAGGAAATAAAGCTGGTGACGGATATCATTCGCTATCACCTCCGCCCGGTGCAGATAAGCCAGCATGAGCTACCCACCCGGAGGGCCGTCTACCGCTACTTCCGCGATACCGGTGACGCCGCCATAGATACCCTCTTCTTCAGCCTGGCTGACCACCTGGCCACCAGAGGCCCGAACCTGGATATGGACGACTGGCGGTATCACGCCAGCCTGGTGGGCTATGTCCTGACCCAGCACTCCATGAAAGAGGAGGTGGTGTCACCTGCCAGGTTGATCAGCGGCCACGACCTGATACTCCACTTCGGTCTCGGCCCGGGGCCGGAAATCGGACAACTGCTGGAAGCGGTCCGGGAAGCTCAGGCATCGGGAGAAATAGCCACCAAAGATGAGGCCCTATCCCATGCCGGCCACCTGCTAAATTTAAGGAAAGGTAAAATTCGCCACGCCCCGCCGGCCCGAAAGAGATAAGTGACCGGCGGATAGCATCAACGACCGTAAGATATGTTTAGAAAGAACAGGCTGTCCCTAATCTTCATACTGGCAGTCTTTATCCTTGCCCTGCTGGTGGTGGTACCCGTTGACAAGGGGGTGCTGTTCAGCAGGGATATACTGCTCGGGCTGGACCTCCAGGGGGGCATCCACCTGGTATATAAGGCCGACTTCTCCGGCGTGGAGGCGGGTAAGGAAGCCGAGATAATTGACGGCGTTGTCGCCGTCATCGCCAACCGGATAAACCCGCTGGGAGTTACCGAGCCGGTTATTGAGAAGCAGGGTAAAGACCGTATCGTGGTACAGCTACCCGGCCTGGACCTGAGTGATGCCCAAAAGGAGCGCATCGGCCGGACGGCGCTGCTTGAGTTCCGCGAGCTGGTGGAAGGAGAATGGATACCTGCTACCGGCACCATCAACGGGCTGGAGAAGGTGCTCACCTCCAGCTTCTTCAAGGAAAACACTTTCGTTGACATAAGTACCACCGGCAGCCCTCGGCTGGTATTCGAATGGAACGAAGAAGGCAGCCAGCTTTCAGAGCAGATTACCGGCCGGCTAATTGGCCAATCCCTGGGCATATTTGAAGGTGATAACCCGCTGCTGGGAGAGGACGGCCTTCCCATCGCGCCTACTGTCCAGGATATAATAATCGATTCGGGCTGGATTACAGGCTTAAGCCTTAACGAGGCAACCGAGCTATCCAGGCAGCTCAATGCCGGCCGCCTGCCGGTACCCCTGGAAATCATCTATGAGCAAACCGTCTCCCCGGTGCTGGGCGCCGATTTCATAGACCTGAGCCTCAAGGCCGGGTTAATCGGCATCATACTGATCATGCTGTTCATGATGGCCTACTACCGCCTGCCCGGGCTGGTCGCCTCTTTGTCGCTGGTTTTCTACGGTGTTCTGGTATTGGCCATTTTCAAGTTACTATCGGTAACACTGACACTGGCCGGTATCGGCGGCTTCGTCCTATCCATAGGCATGGCGGTGGATGCCAATGTGCTCATCTTCGAGCGGATGAAAGAAGAGCTGCAAACCGGGCGGACACTGGGAGCAGCCACCAAGGCCGGATTCAACCGCGCCTGGACAGCCATCAGGGACTCCAACGTGACCACTTTTATAGTCACCGGCATACTCTTCTGGGTGGGGGACAGTGTCGTCGCCGGGGCACCGGTAAAGGGCTTCGCCGTGACCCTGTTTATCGGTGTTGCCGTCAGCATGTTCACCGCCATCGTGGTTACCCGAACCCTTCTCCGCCTCTTCGTGGGCACCCGCCTGGCACAGCGTACCCATCTGTTCAGCCCTTATCTGAGGAGGGATGATGCCTGACCTGATAGGTAAGAGGTTCCGCTTTTTCCTTATTTCCGGAGTGGTGATACTAATAGGCATCGTCTCGCTGTCGGTCTTTGGTCTCAAGGCAGGAATCGACTTCAGCAGCGGCTCAATACTAACCATCAACTTTGAGCAACAGGTCTCTATCGACGAACTGAAAGAGGAACTTGCCGCCCTGGGTCTGTCCAACGCCATCGTGCAGACCACCGGAGAGGGAGATTTCCTTATTCGCAGCACCACGCTGACCTCCGATGAAAAGGGACAGCTGGAAACAGACCTGGAAGCTGAATTTGGTACGCTAACCGAGCGTGGCTTTGAGAACGTGGAGCCGATAGTAGCCCGGCAGACGGCAAACATAGCCTTTATTGCCGTGGCCGTTGCCGCCGTCGGCATCCTGCTTTATGTCACCTGGGCCTTCCGCCGTATGCCCAAGCCCTTCCGCTACGGTACCTGTGCCATAATCGCCCTGGTGCACGATGCACTTGTTGCCCTGGGCATCTTTTCCATCATCGGCGCTATTCTGGGATGGGAAATCAACCTGATGTTTATCACCGGTATTCTGGCTGTTATTGGTTACAGCGTCAACAATACGGTGGTCATCTTCGATCGCATCCGTGAGAACCTGCTCTCCAGTTCAAAACTCGGCTTTGAGCAGGTGGTCAATAAAAGTCTGCTGGAGAGCCTCACCCGCTCCTTGAACACCAGCCTGACCACCATGATTATGGTACTGGCGCTGCTCCTGTTTGTCGGGGCCACCATTCAGAACTTCGCCATGGTGCTGCTTATCGGCATCATCGCCGGCACCTTCAGTTCACTGTTCATCGCCCCGTCGCTGCTGGTAATCTGGGAAAAGAAAGAGTGGAAAAGGTTTCTAAGCTGGCTCCCCCTATCCAGAAGTGACGGGTAACGGGCTATGTTCACCACCAAGAAGGGAGCTGCCAGGCTCGCTCTGGGTATTGTTATCGGCCTGGTCGGCATCAAGTTTGCCGTGGCTGCCGTCACCGGCAGCATCAGTATTCTGGCCCAGGCAGCCGATAGCTTCCTCGACCTGATTGCGGTCGGCATCACCTTCTTCTCCATCAGCGTTGCCGCCAGACCGGCGGATAGCGAGCATCCCTTCGGGCACGGCAAAGCAGAGAGTATCTCGGCCCTCATCCAGGCTATCCTCATCTTTATCGCCGGCGGCCTGATAATCTACTCGGCGGTTGACCGCATCATCTCCGGTTCGGCAATCGAGCTAACCGAGGCCGGTATCGGGGTGATGGCCGTCTCCATGGTGGCCAGCTTCCTGCTGTCACGTCACCTGCTCAAGGTATCCCGAGCCCAGGATTCACCGGCGCAGGAGGGAATAGCCCACAACATTACCGCCGATATCTTTTCTGCCGCCGGAGTCCTCGTCGGTATGGTGGTGATACGCTTCACCGGCCTGGCAGTTATCGACCCCATTATCGCCCTGGCCGTGGCCTTCATCATTCTGAAGTCGGCCTATAATCTGATGACAAAATCCATCGGCGGGCTGCTGGACGTCAGGCTGCCGGAAGAGGAGGAGAGCATTATAAAATCGGCTGTCACCAGGCACAGCGACCAGATAAAAGACTTTCATGAACTGCACACCCGAAAATCCGGCAGCCAGCGCTACATTAACCTCCACATTATAATGCACAAAGGTGTCAGCCTAGAGGACGCCCACCGGATATGCGACTGTATTGAGGAAGACATTACCAGCGCGTTGCCCAACTCCAGCACCACCATCCACTGCGAGCCTCATGACGAGAGTGATAATTAGGCCAGGTGGTGCCTCTTCTGCAACAGCACAATCAACGAGTCAATCCCGGGCGGCTCGGTGGCGCGCCGCGGCGGACCAAGACTATCGACTATACTGCTCCTGCCCAGCAACACATTAAAAGTAGCCTCCACAGAGGAAGATAGCGCCTCAAGATTGTAGCCGCCCTCAAGGCAGAGCAGCAGATGGCCGGAGCACAGCTCACCAGCCAGTCCCCGTACAGTGCTTACCACCTCGGCAAAGCCAGAGGTCGTCAGCCGCATCGAGGCCAGGGGGTCGATCCAGTGTCCGTCGTAGCCAGCAGAGACCAGTATCAACTGGGGTTTAAACCGCTTGACC
>DAOWLH010000103.1 GCA_030643515.1 Dehalococcoidia bacterium
GGGTAGTTTGACTTGAGATAGGCGTTGCGGTAGGCAATAAGGGCATAACTTGTGGCGTGGGCTTTATTAAAGGCGTAGCCGGCGAAGGGCTCTATCAGGTCAAAGACCTTGCCGGCTATGTCCTGGGAAAAACCACTCTTTTTAGCGCCGGCAATGAAGTTGCGCCTCTCCTTCCTCATTACTTCAGGTATCTTCTTGCCCATTGCCTTACGAAAGATATCCGCCTGCCCCAGGCTGTAGCCGGCAAAGGTCTGGACAATAAACAGCACCTGCTCCTGATAGACGATCACCCCGTAGGTCTCTTTGAGGATGTCAGCCAGGGCGGGGTGGTGGTAATGGATCGGCTCCAGGCCGTGCTTGGCCTTGATGAAGCGAGGAATCTGCTCCATGGGTCCGGGACGGTAGAGAGCAACCATGGCGGCAACATCACTGAAAGTGTTCGGCTTGAGCTCCTTTATGTAACGCCGCATACCGCTGCCTTCAAGCTGAAAGACACCGGTAGTCTCGCCGGCGGAGAGCAGTTCAAAGGTCCGGCTGTCATCCAGAGGGATATCATGAAAGTTAATTTCCAGACCGCGGTTCTGCTGGATTATCTCATTGGCCTTGTCCATAATTGTCAAATTGGCCAGACCCAGGATGTCCATCTTGAGCAAGCCAATCCGGGCTATGTCTTCCATGGCGAACTGGGTCATTACCAGCCCCTCGCTATTGCCCCGGCTCAACCGTTGCAGGGGGGTGTATCTTGTCAGCGGCTCCCGGGAGATGACAACACCGGCGGCATGGGTACTGGCATGGCGAGCAATGCCCTCCACCTTTTGGGCCGAGTCAACCAGGCTCTTCACTGTAGCCTCTTCCTGATAGATGGTCCTCAGTTCACTGTTTTCCGCTACCGCCCGAGCCAGGGTTATGCCCGGGGCGAAGGGAACCAGCCGGGCAACCCGGTCAACATCGCTGTAGGGCATTGCCAGCGCCCGGCCGACGTCCCGAATTGCCGCCCTGGCACCCAGGGTGCCAAAGGTAATAATCTGGGCCACGTGGTCCTGCCCATACTTCTGGGAAACGTGGGCTATAACCTCTTCGCGCCGGCTGTCCTCAAAATCCAGGTCGATATCGGGCATTTCCCGACGCTCGACGTTGAGGAAGCGCTCGAAGACCAGCCCGTTGTCGATGGGGTCAATCTCGGTAATAGCCAGGCAGTGAAGGACAATGCTGGAGGCGGCGCTGCCGCGGACGTTGAATAAGATGTCGTTTTGTCTGGCAAAAGAAATAATGTCCCAGACGACCAGAAAATAGTTGGCGAACTGAGTCTTTTTAATTACTTCCAGCTCATAATCAAGCCTACTGGTTATCTCCGGGCCGGCTTGGGGATAGAACCGAGGCAAACCCTGATAGCACAGGTCGGCCAGGAACTGGTCGGCCGTCTTGCCTTCGGGGAGGTCTATCTCCGGCAGGTGCAAACGGCCGAAGCCCAGCTCAAGCTGGCACATATCGGCGATTGCTGCGGTGTTTTCCAGGGCAGAAGGCAGGTCAGCGAACAGGCTGGCCATCTCTTCAGGGCTTCTCAGGTAGTAGAAATCACCGGCCATCTTCAACCTCTTTTCGTCGTAGATGGACGAATTGGTGCCGATGCAACGCAGCAGGTCGTGGGCGGAGGCATCGTCCTGGTTGACATAATGGACGTCATTGGCGGCAACCAGCGGTATCTTCAGCTCCTCAGCCATCGGGATGAGCACCTGGTTTACCCGCTCCAGTTCGGGGGTGGGGTGTCGCTGCACCTCCAGATAGAAGTCAGCGAACACCTGTTTATACCACCGGGCAGCCTGCCTGGCCTCGTCCAGACGCCCTTCCAGAATCAGGGACGGCACCTCACCGGCCAGACAGCTGGATAGAGCGATAAGGCCCTGGTGGTGTTGCTGCAGTAGCTCCTTGTCCATCTTCGGCTTGTAGTAGAAGCCTTCGAGGTGCGCCTTGGTGGTCAGCTGAATCAGGTTGCGGTAGCCAGTCTGGTTCTTGGCCAGCAGAACGAGGTGGCGGTGACCTTTATCGGCAGCGGTCCGCCCGAAACGGCTACCCGGTGCGATATAGGCCTCGCAACCGATGATGGGCTTTACGCCGGCTTCTTTAGCCACCCTGTAGAACTGAATGGCACCGTACATGGAGCCATGGTCGGTTATCGCCAGCGCCTCCATGCCCATCTCCCTGGTCCGGGCCACCAGCTGGGGAATGCGGCACAGGCCATCGAGCAGGCTGTACTCAGTATGGACGTGAAGATGTGTGAACATGGCGTGCTTACCGGAAGAAATCGTGATAATTATAGCACAGGTCGGTCTTTTTGATGGCCCGCTGCCAGCCGTGACGCCACTGGAATTATATAAATATATTTGGCGGCTTAAATTGGGCTTTGTCGCCCCCAGGGTGTAGAATTAATGTTATGAAAGCCAGGAAAGCTCTTGCTGCCGCTACCCGGTGGCTTTTTATTCTATCGATACCGGCATTTTTACTGACCGCCGGTATCGGCCTGGCGGTGAACAGTCAATGGCTGTACCAATATGGTTTTGATAAATACAATGTCGGCCAGACTACGGGCCTGGACAGCTCCCAGCTGGAAAAGGCAGCCGGTGGGCTGATTGGCTACTTCAATTCCGGAGAGGAGACCATAAGCCTTACTGTCGCCAAGAATGGCCAGTCCTTCACCCTGTTCAATGAGCGTGAGGTGGCTCACCTCAGGGATGTCAAGGGGCTGATACGGCTGAACTACTGGGTCTTGCTGGGAACCGGGGTTTACTCCCTGGCTTACGCCGGGACGAGCCTATTTCGTAAAAGAAAGGGGGACTGGCGCCGGCTGGCCTGGTCGGTGGTTGGCGGCGGCGGTGCCACTCTGGGGCTGATACTGGTCATGGGTTTAGCAGCTTTAATTGATTTTGACGGCTTCTTTTTGCAGTTTCATCTACTTAGCTTTGCCAACGACCTTTGGCAGCTTGACCCGGCCAGGGACTACCTGATAATGCTCTTTCCCCAGGGCTTCTGGTTTGACGCCACCATGTTGGTAGCCCTGGTAACGGTGGTGCTGGCAATTATCCTGGCTGCGGCGGCCGGATTATATCTTAGGGCCTCAAGGAAAAAGGCAGAAGCCCCGGAATAACATTAAAGGCTACCCCGGGGCAGCCTTTAATCCCTCTTTCGCCTGAGTTGAGCTCTACTTAATACCTAAAAGGAGCTTTAGCTCGGTAATATGCTCCTGCTCATCCTGAATGATGTACCGCATCTTGTGCTCTAGCTGATAGAACTCATACTTAAGCTCAGCTTTGGCATCAATTATCTTCTTGTATATCACCAGATAAACATCAACGGCGTGCTTTTCAGCGGCCAGGTTGACCTCCAGAATCTCCTTTACTGTGCCGGCACCCTTGGTTTCTGCAATGCTCATCACGGGGACACCGCCCAGATAGGCCCCTATCATCTCCCGGAACACCTCCTCATGATTCTTTTCGTCACCGGCCAGCTCTTTCAGCCGGGCGATTATCGGCTCAGCGTCCGGCCCGTCAATCATTTCAGCATGAGCCATGTACTGAATCCGGGCAGCGTGCTCCAGCGCCAGGGCCTGATTTAGCATCTTGACCAGTTCTTCCTTGGCCAACTCACTCCACCTCCTTCATAGTTTCCATCATTGTCCCCTCCAACAGTAAGGAAGTCAATAAGCCCACCAGAGCAAAATGTTGAATATTTATGGAATCTGGATTACCGCCCAGCCGCCAGACTAGTAGCGGCAGCGAGGGCTGGTCCGGTTCCAGAGGTAAACATATCTCTTCTCCGGGGACATAAGAAGCCACTTCAACTGGAACATAATCCTCTGCATTAGATTAGCCATTTTTCCCCCCTAATACCAGATTGTCCGTCCATAGATTTATAACGAACAAAACGAACAAAGGTTAGCAGGAATGGCCAATCTGCCGCAGCTTATCCGGTAACTGTCAGCAGCAGGTGGTAGTCATCGCTTGCTATTTCCTTATCCAACTTTAGGACAGGGCATTACGGTGAAGACAAATCGATAACCGGGGTGACCCAATCCGGCGGGCTGTCAGGCAAGGCCGGCCTGCAATAATAGTGCAGCAACCAGGAGGGGGAAGAAACACCTTCTCATTTAGAACCTCCTAGGACAGGTCCTGTTTGATCCGGTCAAACTCCTCTTTGGTGATTTCACCTCTGGCATAGCGCTCCCTGGCTATATCCAGCGGGCTCTTCCCTCTTGCGCCAGTTTCAGAGCCGCCACGCTCCGTCAGCTTCTTAATTCCCCAGACAACCAGGGCGATTATGGTACCCCAGAAGAGCACCATAAACACAACCATCACCAACCCCAACCCCCAGCCCATACCATCGGACCAGTACCACATAAAGCACCTCCCGTGTTCTAATCCTTTCTAACCCAGTATAGAAAAAGGCTCATGGAATAATCATAACATCGGCCTTAAAAAGATTAAAGAGTTATCACATTTATTGCAGGGGTGCCCGGAGCTATGTCTCCTGCTGTCGCCTCATATCTTCAAGCCTCTGCCTGGCCCGCTTCTTTTCATTGCTGTCCAGCTTAGCCCGGCCGAGGGCTTTTGCCAGTAGCTCAATGGACCGGTCATAGGTTTCTCTGTCCACCGGGTAGGGGATGCCGTCCTTGCCCCCGTGGGCAAAGCTGTAGCGAGCCGGGTCCCGGCAGCTGGGAGCAACCCCGTGAATCAGTTCCGAAATAAGGCTCAGAGCACGGATGGTCTTGGCACCGACCCCCTTAAGCCCCAGCAGCTGCTCAAAATCCTCCGGCTGCCTCTGGTAGATGCCCAGCAGAATCCGGTGCAGGCTATCGGGGTGGAGGTCTCCGGCGGTCAGGTGATGGCGAGGCGGCAGGTTGAGAGTCTGGATTTTCTTCAAATCAGCGACAATCTTATCCGGCTTTTCGCTGGCGGCAACATCGGCAATGGTGGTGCGGGCGGGCTCGCTTTCAGCGGCAACCAGATTGAGCGCCTGCCCCCTGGTCTGAGAGAGGATAGCCGAATGCGGCTCACTGACGAAGCTTGACACAGCCTCACTCAACCAGTGGTAGCGGCGAGCGTAGCGGTTAGACCCGTTCATCCCCTGCTGGACGACCGCCCATGAGCCATTTTTGGTAAACAGAAAGGAGTGGTGGTAGAGCTGGTAACCGTCCTGCACGGCAGCGCTATCCACCTTGGCCGACATACGGCTGGCATATATCAGCGGTGCCGGGTCCAGCGAGAGAGCATCGCCCCAGACCTCAAGCTCCTGCGGCGTTCGCCGTGACGTCTTTCCTTTACCACCACAGACGAACAGTCCCAATTCCTTTTCCATGCCCCGAACACCTTCCTTAAGGGCAGCGCACAGGGTGGTGGTGACTCCACTGGAGTGCCAATCGTAGCCCAGAATACAGCCGAAGGCCTGAAACCAGTAGGGATGAGACAGCCTGCGCAGCATTTCCTCGGCGCCAAATTCGGCAACGATGGCGACGGTAATCTCACGAGCCAGCCCGGTCATGCGAGCAAACAGCCAGCGCGGCGCCTTGCCGTAATGAAGGGGTAAATTAGCGATTCCGGTGTGATGGGCGGCGCCGGTCTTCATACCCCTCCCCAGACTAAGGCGAGCAGGTATTGCAGCTGCTGGGGGTGGAACAACTAGAACAGGCGCTCCCACCAGCCGGTAGAGTCAGGCCACTGCTATCCTTAGTATAGCAGGCGAAGCGAGAGAGAGTACGTCCCGCCTGACCATGGCACTGGGGGCATTCGGCATCCTCGCCAGCTTGGTTGATGGAGCGGAGCAGCTCGAACCTGGCGTTACACCTTGGGCAAACATACTCATATATCGGCATTCCAGTATTATTCTACCCCGTTTCAGCAGCCTGGTCAAACGGAATATGGCTCATTGACACCAGCCAGCCAGCCTCATTATAATTATCCGGAGCCGAAGTGGCGGAATGGTAGACGCGCTACGTTCAGGGCGTAGTGTCCGTAAGGGCGTGTGGGTTCAAATCCCACCTTCGGCACCAGAGGGCGCTTGTA
>DAOWLH010000055.1 GCA_030643515.1 Dehalococcoidia bacterium
TAAATACAAAGGAAATATACCGGACAAGCCGGCTGGTGAGTGAGCTCACCGGCTTTATGGTGCAGCCCAACAAGGCTATAGTTGGCCGCAACGCCTTTCAGCATGAATCCGGGATACATCAGGACGGTGTCATCAAGATGCCCAAGACCTATGAAATAATTGACCCCAAGACAGTGGGCATATCGGCGTCAACTCTGGTGCTGGGCAAGTTGAGCGGGCGAAACGCTTTCCGGGAAAGGCTGGCCGAGCTTGGCTATAGCCTGGGGGAGGAAGATTTTAACCGTGCTTTCAACGCTTTTAAGGAGCTGGCAGATAAGAAGAAGGGGATTACCGATAGAGATATTGAGTCGCTGGTTGCTGAAGAGCGGCGTACCGTGGCCGAGGTCTATCACCTTGAGCGCATACAGGTAACCTGTGGCGACAGGGGGATACCTACCGCCGCCGTTCAACTGGTTGATCCCGAGGGACAGGTTGTGGCTGATGCCGCACTGGGAACCGGGCCGGTGGATGCGGTATATCAGGCAATCAACCGGCTGGTAAAAGTGCCCAATACGCTGACCGAGTTTTCGGTAAAGTCGGTTACCGAGGGGATTGATGCCATTGGTGAGGTGCTGATTAGAATAGAGAGCGACGGTGTAACCTATACCGGTCGTGGTGCAGACACCGACATTATTGTCGCCAGCGGCAAGGCGTATATGAACGCTCTCAACAGATTGCTGAATACCAAGAAGAGCGGTTAGATATTATCCTGGAGGTTTTAATAAGTGCCGATTGAACTGGAGATGGTCTTGCGCATCCTGCTGGCGCTGGTGCTGGGAGGCGTAATCGGCTTCCAGCGTGGCAGAGCCGAGAAGCCAGCCGGTGCCAGAGACCTTATTCTAATTTCTGTTGGTGCGGCTCTGTTTACCGTGGTCTCCATTTACGGCTTTGATATCGGCGATCAGACACGGGTAGCAGCCGGGATAGTGACCGGCATCGGTTTTCTCGGCGCCGGTGTCATCCTTCGCCGTTCTGAGGGCAAGGTCAAGGGGTTGACCACAGCGGCCACCATATGGGTGACAGCCGGCATCGGGCTATCCGCCGGCGCCGGGATGTATATCATAGCCACCGTCTCCGCCTTTTTTGTGCTGGCGGTTTTGCTGCTGCATGACTATCTAAAATAGCCGTGTCGCCCTAAGCCAGCTGGAATAACCTTTCACTTGGGGGATGTTTTGACTCTGGTTGAAAAGATACTTGCTGCCCATAGTGGCCGGAAGAGTGTCAGACCGGGTGATTTTATCAACGTATCTGTTGACCTGGTACTGGCCAATGACATCACCGCCCCGATAGCCATAAGAGAGTTTGAGCGAATCGGGGTAAAGCGGGTCTTCGACCCCAAGAAGGTGGTCATCGTCCCCGACCACTTCACTCCCAACAAGGATATCGCCGCCGCCGAGCAGGTAAAGCTGGCCAGGGAGTTCTGTTATACCCAGCAGGCGACCTACTTTGAGGTGGGCACTATGGGCATAGAGCATGTCCTTTTGCCGGAGAAGGGACTGGTGCTGCCCGGCGAGGTGGTTGTCGGCGCCGATTCTCACACCTGTACCTATGGCGCCCTGGGCGCTTTTGCCACCGGTATGGGTTCGACCGATATCGCCGCCGCCATGGCTATCGGTGATGTCTGGATGAAGGTACCGGCGACGATGAAGTTTGTCTATCACGGCAAACTGGCCAGGTGGGTGAGCGGTAAGGACCTGATTCTATATACCATCGGCGATATTGGCGTTGACGGCGCACTGTATATGGCTATGGAGTTTGCCGGCGAGACGATAGCCAACCTCTCCATGGATGGGCGCTTCACCATGGCTAATATGGTCATTGAGGCCGGTGCCAAGGCGGGCATTTTTCTGGTGGATGACAGGACTTTGGATTACATAAAGTCACGGGCCGACCGCCCGTATACCGTCTATCAGCCGGATGACGATGCCGGCTATCTCAAGGTGGTAGAGTATGATGCTTCTGCCATTGAGCCGCAGGTGGCCCTGCCTCACTCACCGGCCAACACGGTGCCGGTTAGCCATGTGGGTGAAGTGAAAATCGACCAGGCTGTAATCGGAAGTTGCACCAATGGCCGCCTGGAGGATTTAAGGATTGCTGCCAGGGTGCTTGGTGGAAGGAAGATCCATCCAAAGGTGCGCTGTATCGTAATCCCCGGCTCACAGCAAGTCTACCTTGACGCCCTGGATGAGGGGCTGATTAAAACTTTTATAAAATCTGGTGCCGTCGTCAGTACCCCGACCTGTGGCCCCTGCCTCGGTGGCCATATGGGCGTTCTGGCCGCCGGCGAACGCTGCATCTCAACCACCAACCGTAACTTTGTCGGACGCATGGGCAGCCCCGAGTCGGAGGTCTATCTGGCTAACCCGGCGGTGGCCGCTGCCAGTGCGGTGGCTGGCAGCATTGTTGGCCCCGAGGATGTTGCCAGATGAAAATGAACCTGATAGAAAAAGCGCTGGTAAATAACTACTGGGGCCGCAAGAGAATCCGCTCTCTTGCCGAGAAGCTGCTGCACTATGTTGAGGGTGACCAAAAACTGGAGTTTCTCGACGTGGGCTGCGGCGATGGGGAAGTCGTTGATTATATTGCCAGAAAATATGGTTCGAGAGTGGTCGGCATAGACATTGATGCCGGGCAGCTTGAACTGGCTCGAAAAAAAGTAAACGGTCTGGCCAACGCCAGTTTTATTGAGGCTGATGCCACCAGCCTGCCATTTGCCGATAGTAGCTTTGATGTCGTCGTGTCCCTCGGTGTGCTGCAACATATCACCAACTGGGAGGGCGCCCTGGGGGAGATTACCAGAGTTTTAAGGGAAGGTGGTTACTTCCTTTATTCGGACATCATCTACCCGGAGACAGTAACCCGGATGGACAGTTCTACGAAGGCTGGTTTTGGGCTGGTGACGGTTGACCTGGATAAGCTTAACTCGTTTATTAAGGAGAGCGGCTTTAGCACCCTTTATGCTTCTACAAATAAGATGCTTGTCTGCCGCAGCATCGAGGCGGTTTACAGGAGAAAGTAGAATGAAGGATTTTGAGGGGTAATAATGCTTAAAGGTAAAGTCCATAAATACGGCGCCAACGTGGATACCGATGCCATCATACCGGCGCGGTACTTAAATGTATCCCGGCCGGCGGATCTGGCCGGGCACTGTATGGAGGACATAGACCCTGATTTTGTGGGTAAGGTCAGGCCGGGGGATATCATCGTGGCCACCACCAACTTCGGCTGCGGCTCGTCGCGGGAGCACGCCCCACTGGCCATCAA
>DAOWLH010000021.1 GCA_030643515.1 Dehalococcoidia bacterium
AGATGGCTTGGTCATTTGTTCTGCCCCATTATATCAAGGCGCGCCGGGTTGGACAAGGAAGGCGGTTGTGCTACAATTTTGGCTAGGGGCTAGTCCGTTTTGGCTAGCCCTAGAGGCGTTTGGCAGGTTATATGAAGTTAGTCAAGCTATTGTGTCTGATAAGGGAGATGCCGGTCTACCGCCAGCTGCTCCTTGGTCTGAAGCAGTCCGACGGTATGGTTAAGGCATCGTTGCTTGGGGCAGCCAAGCCCTATTTTTTGGCTGCCCTGTTCCACGAACTGCGGCGGCCGATACTGGTTGTTACCGCTCAGCCGGAGAACAGCCGGAAGCTTGAGGAGCAGATTTCCAGCTGGCTCAACCCGCAGCAGGTCTGGCGCTTTCCCGAACCTGATGCCTTGCCCTACCAGTCTGTTGTCCCGGACAGCTCAACCGAGCTGGAGAGGATTCGTGTTCTCTCGGTGCTTGCTGGTTATGGAGGCAACGGAGCGCCGCCCCTCGTCATTGCTTCGGCTGCGGCCTTGATGCAGAAGGTGGCCACCTACGGTGATTTTGCCTCTGCGTGGGACAGGGTGGAGGTGGGAGCCGAGGTGGAACCCTTCGGCCTTTTACGCCGCTGGCAGGCCGTCGGCTACCAGATGGAAAGCACCGTTGAGGCACCGGGGATGGTAAGCCACCGCGGCGGTATTGTTGATGTCTATCCGCCCACCAGCCGGCTGCCGGTCAGAATTGAGTTTTTTGGTAACACCGTGGATAGCCTCCGCCTCTTTGACCCACAAAGTCAGCGCTCAATGCAAGCAATATCGGAGATTGATGTCGGGCCGGCCGACACCCGGTTCCTTGCTTCGTTGGTTAATCAGGGCAGCATTCTGGACTACCTGCCGCAATCGGCGCTGCTTGTAATGGATGAACCATCGTCTATCGGGAGTACAGCCGAGTTTGTCGATACCGAAGCCGAAGGATTGCTAAAGGAGAAACGGGAGCAGGAGGAGATACCGGGTAGTCTGCCCAGGCCGTATTTTACCTGGCCGGAGCTTGAGCAGGCAGTAAAGAAATATAGGAATCTGGCGCTTACCAGTTTGGCTGGCCACGATTCGGCCCAGCGGCTTAACTTTACTGCCGCTGCCAGCTATGCCGGCCGGCTACCCGTTTTTATCAATAAAGTCAAGCAGCTTCTGGGGCAAAAGCATCGCCTCATCCTGGTCAGCCATCAGGCCAGCCGCTTATCGGAGCTGCTGGCTGAGGCAGACATCCTGGCTTCACCGGTCGCCGAGGTAGGGCAAGCGCCTCCCCGGGGTTCGCTGGTGCTGGTTCAGGGGTTGCTTGCCCAGGGCTGGGTTATCAATGGGGACAGCCACCTTTTCACTGATAACGAGCTCTTTGGCTTCATAAAGCAGCGGCGGTTGGCTAAGAAGCGGCCAGTACCGCGGTACAAGCTGTCTGTTGACATAACTCCTGGAGACTATGTAG
The DNA here is from genome assembly GCA_030643515.1 of Dehalococcoidia bacterium. GTDB lineage: Bacteria > Chloroflexota > Dehalococcoidia > Dehalococcoidales > DAOWLH01 > DAOWLH01. The sequence continues at coordinate 1,468 of DAOWLH010000021.1, forward strand.
TCCATATTGAGCACGGCATCGCCCGGTTTGGCGGCATTATTACCATGAGCACCAATCACATAAAAAGAGAGTACCTGGTACTTCAGTATGCTGCCGGGGACAGGCTCTATGTCCCCACCGACCAGATAGACCGGGTCGGCCGATACATCGGGGCCAGCGACCGGCCGCCGGTTCTCAGCCGGCTGGGTGCTCAGGAGTGGATGCGGGCCAAGGGTAAGGCAAAAGAATCGGCTGAAAACGCCGCCCGGGAGATGCTGGCTCTCTATGCCGCCCGTGAGGTAGTGCCCGGCTTTACCTTCTCCCCGGATACGGTGTGGCAGCAGGAGCTTGAGGCTTCCTTTCCCTATGTTGAAACCCCGGACCAGGAGTCGGTTCAACAGGAGGTGAAAGCGGATATGGCCAGGCCCAGGCCGATGGATCGGCTGGTCTGTGGTGATGTCGGTTATGGCAAGACCGAGGTTGCCCTCCGCGCCGCCTTCAAGGCGGTGATGGACGGCAAACAGGTTGCACTGCTGGTTCCGACCACGGTGCTTGCCCAGCAGCACTTTGCCACCTTTACCGAGCGGCTGAGTGCTTTCCCGGTACGGGTAGAGGTGCTCAGCCGCTTTAAGAGCACCGGGGAGCAATCGGCCATCATTAGCGGGCTGGCTAATGGCTCGGTGGATATCTGCATAGGGACCCATCGCCTGCTGCAAAAAGATATTATCTTCAAGGACCTGGGGCTGCTAATCATTGACGAAGAGCAGCGCTTCGGTGTCAACCATAAGGAATACCTCAAGAAGATGAGGCGGGAGGTGGATGTCCTTACGCTGAGCGCTACCCCCATACCGCGTACCCTCCATATGTCGCTGGTCGGAGTGAGGGATATGAGCGTTATGGAGACGCCACCGGAGGAAAGATTACCCATCAAGACCTTTGTTAGTCCGTATAGTGACCGGATGGTGAGGGAGGCCGTACTCAGAGAGCTGGAGCGCAACGGACAGGTCTTCTTTGTCCACAACCGGGTGCAGAGCATAGCCTATGTCGCCGAGAAGCTCCGGCTTCTGGTGCCCGAAGCAAGGCTGGCCATCGCCCACGGACAGATGACCGGAGCGGAGCTGGAATCGGTGATGGCTGATTTTACCCGGGGCAACCTGGATGTGCTGGTATGCACCACCATTATTGAATCGGGGCTGGATGTGTCCAATGCCAATACCCTGGTTGTCAACCGGGCTGATAGATTTGGCCTGCCCCAGCTGTACCAGCTCCGGGGGCGCGTTGGCCGCGGTGCCAACCTGGCATATGCCTATTTTCTCTATGAAGGGGGGAAGCCACTCTCCCCGGATGCCGAAAAAAGACTGAGGACTATCTTTGAAGCCACCGAGCTGGGGGCTGGCTTTGGAATTGCCATGAAGGACCTCGAAATCAGAGGTGCCGGCAGCCTGCTCGGGACCAGACAAAGCGGGCATATTACCGCTGTCGGTTTTAGCCTTTACACCCGGCTGCTCGGCGAGGCGGTGGAAGAAATAAAGGCGAAACAGGCCGGCAAGCCGGTGGAGGAGACTAAGCGTCTGCCGCCACCGACGATAGATTTACCGCTGCCTGCCTATATCCCGGAGGACTACGTTGCCGATGTCAACACCCGCCTGAGCCTCTACCAGTGTCTGGTCGGTATAAAAAACGGCAAACAGCTGGAAGAGATGGCACATGACTTTAAGGATAGGTTTGGCCCTCCACCGCTGGAGGTGAAGAACCTGCTCTACGCTGTCGGGATTAAGCTCCTGGCGGCCAGGGCGGGCATTGAATCCATCACCACCGAAGACGGCCAGGTTGTGCTGAGGCTATTTAGCGGCCTGCAGTTTGACAGGAGGAAGCTTGAGCCTGTTTTAAGGGACGGCATCAAGCCCGGTCTCACCCGGCTCCGGCTGGACTATCAACACCTGGGCAAGGAATGGCAGAAAGTGCTGGTGGAGGTGTTGGAGAGGGTGGGGTGACATAATGTGCGTGTAATTCTATGAGACGCCGACGAATTTTTTGGGTTGGAGTGCACAGTTTGAAAAGGAGGCAAGGATGAAATGGAAATATTTGGTATCCTTGGTATTATTTTCTCTATACTAGCTGCTTTATCCGCATTTGCAGATGCTCGAAGGGCAGAAAGGAAAAGAAGAGAGCAAGCTCCGACCCTCGAAAATAGAATTGAAACCATGATGCAAAATCTTAAACTTTCCTCGGCAGCAATTTCTGAAATCGAGGTTGAAATACGGAAGAGAAGCGAAATAGTAAACAAGTTAAAAAAAGATGTTCATGTATATACACAACTTAGAGAACTAAACCAGTCTCAGGTAGAAGCTATAGCGCAGACTATCAGACGAGAGATAATAGGTGAGTCAAGAAAATCCATGTGGCGCAGTACTATAATAACCTTTTTCATTGCTTTAGCATTTTTCTTCCTAGGGTGGTTGTTGCGTGGTATTTAAAGTTTATACGCATGTTCAGCCAGGCTAAAAGAGGGGCGAAGCCCCTCTTTTAATATCCATCCCCCTCTCCTTGACAAGGAAGAGGCGTGAACACGATGCGAAGCTGAAGTTATTAATTAGTACAGAAACAGTTAGATTGGGAATAACGAGCAAAACCATACTGATTGTTTAGGGTTACCTGTATTGATTATCCTGCAAGACCCCGAAGGAACACAAGCCTATCTGGAAGTCTCAGTCTATGGTACCGCGTGATGGGATCGAGGGCACCACCAACTTGACAGCAGAGCACCTGACTTTTAATCAGGGTGTCACATGTTCGAGACCTGTACGGCCTACCAAATCTGGAAGACCGTCCCTGCCGGGGAGTTTTGAAGAGAATCAGGGTGTCAAGACACTAGGTCAACCGACACCCTGATTTTATGATTTCAATAACTAAAAGTCAAAGTATCTATACAAACCTTTTTTACTAATAGATGTATTCGGGGA
>DAOWLH010000095.1 GCA_030643515.1 Dehalococcoidia bacterium
AAGCCCTGGGGCAGTACGATGCCCATGTCGGCGGCGCCTTCGGCAACGGCTTGCTTCATTTCACCGGCGGTGTCATATTCCTTGGTAACCACCGAATCAAGCTCCTGCACCATGGCCACCAGCTGCGAGTCTCCTTCGTCGGCTATACCCAGCCGGGGTTTGTCGCTGAGAAAGGTGCCGAAGACCAGTGATAATAACAGCGAGATAAGAACGGGAGCGACGATGGCCAAGATAAAGATGAAGTTCTTTGGCCCCTGCCACAGCTCCGTAAACAACAGGACAGCTATCCTTTTGGGATTCATTGCAGCTTCCTCCTCAGTGCCATAATGCCGGCGGCAACAAAGGCTGCGTTGAAGCCGGTGAGTATCAGCAGGTTGCTCCAGATGTCGCCCCAGCCGGCATCAAAGCTGGCAACCTGGTGAACGGTATCGACCAGGTAATACGAGGGAAGGACTTTCACCCAGCCGGTGATGGTGCCGGGGAAGAGGATGCCGAACGCCGGCACGCTCAATGCGATTATTACGACAACTCCCCAGGCCATAACCGACATCATATCCTTGGCCAGAGAGGCTACCAGGAAGGCGACTCCGGTAACCAGAATACCGCCGAGGAAGAGCGCGGTGAGCATTATCAACGGCTGGCTGCTCAAACCACCGACAATGGCCATGAATAAGACCACCTGTCCAAAGGCAAGACCGATGCCCATTATTGCCTTGGCAGCGAACAGGTCGGTGACCGTCATCGGGGTAATCAGCAGCGCCTGGAGAGTGCCATGCTCCACCTCTTCGCTGATGAGGCTGGCCAGGCCCATGGTCTCGAACATCAGCAGTACGATGGCGAACAGGGGGCGCATGCGGTCCCGTGTCGGTATCTGCTCTCCTATTTTATCCGGCCCTAGAATCTCAGCCGAGGTCTCGATGGCCAGCGGCTGCCCGGTCTGTAAGTAGGCCAGCTCAGTCATCATAACCTCGATGGCATCTTTAACCTCCACCGGTGCATCGGCGGTAAAATAAAGCGTTATCAGGGGTTTTAGACCCTGAGCCAGTTTGTCCAGTATATCCGCCGGCAGGGCGATACCGGCGGCATACTTGCCCTCGGTCACCGCCGATATCAAGGCCTCTTCGGACTCAACCATGTCAATGACCAGGCCTTCTTCGGGAATCAGTTCAAAGACCGGCGGCACCACCTGGGCGTACAGGCCGACTTTCAGGCTTTCATTAACCGTACTCGGCATAACGAAGTAGATTATTATATAGGTTATAAGACCGAAGACGGTGATTAAGGCGTAAAACTTGTTCCGGAAGTAAAGGGACAGGTCTTTAGCCGCCAGAGCCCTGATAATACCGAAGTTCATTCGCTGAGCCTCCGTCCGGTCAGCTTGATGAAGATGTCCTCCAGCGTGGCCTCCTCGCTGTGGATGGTGACCACCTTCTCCCGGGCGAACAAATTGTGTATTTCCTCCGGTGTCTGCGGGGTATCGAGGACGATTTCGCGGCTCTCAAGCTTGCTTCCCTTGCCGGATATGCTGGCCTTTAGTGCTCTTTTACCATACTGTTGCTTGAGGTTATGCGGCGTGTCCAGGGCAACAATCTTGCCCTGGTTCATAAAGGCCACCCGGTCGGAGAGCTTGTCGGCCTCCATCATGTCGTGGGTGGTTAAAAAGACGGTAGCGCCGCGCTGTCGCTCTTCAAGGATGATGTCCCTGATGGCTTCCGAGGATGCCGGGTCAAGGCCTGAGGTCGGCTCGTCGAGGAACAGTATCCGCGGACGGCTGACCAGCGACCGGGCCACCATAAGACGCTGTTTCATTCCCTTGGAGTAGTGCTCCACCCGGTCTTTTTCCCGGCCGGACAGCCCCACTCTTTCAAGCAAGGCATAAACATCAAAAGAGCCGACATTAAAAAGGCGGGCGAATAGCTTCAGGTTCTCTACGGCGCTCATCTGCTCGTAGAGGTTGGTCTCCTCAAAGCAGACACCTATCTCCGCCTGCACCCGCTCCACATTCCGGGAAACGTCCATGTCCATAAGCACCGCCCGGCCTGCCCTGGGCTTGAGCTGCCCGGTGAGCATCTTGATGGCGGTCGTCTTACCGGCTCCGTTGGGTCCCAGAAAGCCCAGTATCTCCCCCTGGGCAACGGTGAAATTGATGTGGTCAACGGCAACCAGCTGACCGTACCAGTAAGTTAAATCTTCGGCGACAATGGCATCTGCTGACATTTTGGCTCCTTTCTATCTGCCCCTATTCGGGTGGCCTGTTTTTATTGCCCATCAGCCCGTAGAGGTACAGGGATGATATTTCCCGTACCGGTCTGGCGTTGCGTTCCGGGGTAGTAAATATGCCGGCGTGGTCGCTTATACCCCGGCGTAGTATATCGAAGTAGAGCATGATGGCTTCCTGGGAAATCTCCGGGTTGATGTAGCCCTGGCGTTTGCCCTCTTCGTAGAAATCGCAGTAATTTATCATTTTGAAAGGTGTAGTGGGGTATTCGGATAAGAAGAGGCACTAGAACTATCGCCAGCCTATCAAATTTGCAGCTATTTCCAAGGGTGTCATCTCTTCAGATTCCAATCGGAGGAATTGCGAAAGCCTTTTGGGTTCTCTGATTATTGATAGAGCTTCGGATTCACCAGTACCAGACACTACAAGAAGTTGATATATATCTTTAAGCCTTTCGGGGCTATTATTGTACTGCTTTAGGATTTGTACGATACTGGGATTACTGGAGATTTTAGATAAATTCTCATCCAGTCTTTTAGCACGATTATTCGATTCTTCTAGCCAGTCCTTGAACCAATCTCTGCCCATATTGTGTCTGATTATAATACCAGATTATGAAGTGTCAAGGGGTTTCGGGTCTGGGGATTGGTTCCATTGAGGGGTCTGTTGATGTGCTGTGGTCAATCGCTGGCGTCTTCTGCGCCCCCTCCCACTTAAACATAGCCGTCATCAGTGTGTTTTCTTAACATAAGTCCGGATCTTCCCCCCATCCTCCTCCATTCCCAGAAACTCGTGTCCGGTAACCTCGCACCAGGCCGGCATGTCCTCCTTTATCCCCGTGTCGTCGGCTATCACTTCCAGTATTTCCCCCACCTTCAGTTGCTTAAACTTGTCCGCGGTCTTGATGATGGGCATCGGGCAATACAGCCCGGTACAATCCAAGTTCTGGTCTGCCTTCATCTCCCCCTCCTTAATCTGTCTAGAGTGAAAGTCTGGTTTAGATGAAAAGGGATACCTTTGATTCCCGGGCTTCACGTAGAAAATAGGTAGCCCCGGCCGTGCTGGTGACCTCATCACGGAAGGCATCCTCCGGTATACCCATGACACCACAGGAGGTGGTACAGGCGATAAGCTTGACACCCATCTCGTGCGACATGGCGATGAACTCGTCTATAGTGGGCGTGTTGGTATCTTTCATCAGACCTTTCATCATCCAGGTACCCAGGCCGAGCATGTTAAACTTGGACATGGTCAGCCTCCTGGAGCCGCCACGGTTTATGAAGTTGAGCATCTTTCTCATTATGCCCTTGCTCTTAATCCCACCCTCGTTCTTCTTGATGACGTTAAGACCCCAGAAGGTGAAGAACATGCTGACCTCCATACCCATACTGGCTCCCGAGGTGGCCAGTATAAAAGCGGCTAACGCACGGTCCAGGTCACCACTAAAGACAACTATGCTCAGTTTTTCCTTTTCAGCCAATTTGAGCACCCCCTTAAGTGTTTTTTGTCGCCTGGTAATTAAGTGCTGGCGGCTTCCTTTTCCTTCTTTTTATCCCGGTAGTTCTTGATCGCCTTGTGTAGGGCCTGAGCACCGAGGTTGGAGCAGTGAAATTTTGCCTTGGGCAATCCTCCCAGTTCGCCAGCCACCAACTCAGGCGTGAATTTCATCACCTCATCCAGTGTCTTGCCCTTGGCCATTTCAGTGACCATGCTGGAGACGGCAATGGCAGCACCGCAGCCAAACGTCTTGAACTTGACATCGTCGATGCGGTCGTCTTTAACCTTTATGTAAAATGTCATCATGTCGCCGCATATCGGATTCCCCACTTCACCGATACCATCGGGGTTTTCAATCTCGCCGACATTCCGCGGGTTCATGAAATGATCCATTACTTTGTCGCTGTAAATAGGCATATTACACGCCTCCCTTCCCCTCTTTGATAAATTTTGAGTAGAGCGGCGACATTTGCCGCAGCCTATCCACGACGAGGGGCAGCACTTCTAACACACGGTCAACATCCTCCGGCGTATTGTTAATACCAAAGCTGAAGAGTATGGAGCCCTGGGCCACCTCGTGGGATATGCCCATGGCAATGAGAACGTGTGAGGCTTTGAGTGCCCGTGAAGTGCAGGCGGAACCACTGGTCACGGCCACGCCCTGGCTGTTTAACAGCATAAGCATGGCTTCGCCCTCGATAAATCGTACGCAAAAGCTGGCATTACCGGGGAGACGGTGCCTGGGGTGACCGGTAACGAGCAGGTTCTCGATAACGGTGGGTAGCTGTGCCAGCAGGCAGTTGCGTAGCTTTTGAATCCGCTTGGTACGAGACGGTATGCTGCCGGCAGCCATTTCAGCCGCCTTGCCCATGCCGACAATGGCCGGTACGTTCTCGGTGCCGGCTCGCCGACCATCCTCCTGTATACCGCCGTCAATCAGAGGAATAACACGCACTCCCTTCCGCACCCAGAGGGCAGCAATTCCCTTGGGGCCGTAGAGTTGATTCCCGGCCAGGCTCAGGGCGTCAACTCCGAGCTCGGCTACATTTACCGGGATGGTGCCGACAGTAGCTACAGCATCGGTGTGGAGGATGACTCCGGCTTCACGGGTAACCCTAGCAATCTCTGCAATCGGCTCTATGGTACCCACCTCACTATTAGCGTGCATGACAGACACCAGCACCGTGTCTTTTCTGATTCGCTTCTTTACCTGGTCGGGGTCGACCAGACCGTATTTATCTACTGGAATCGAATCTAGCTCAAAGCCCCACTTCTCCAGGGTCTTGGCTGAGTGCAATACCGAGAAGTGCTCAATGGCGGAGGTAAGGATGTGCTTACCCTTGTTCTGCTGTGCCAGTGCCAGCCCCTTGATGGCCAGGTTATTGCTTTCCGAACCGCTGCCGGTAAAGATTATCTCCCCGGCACTGGCACCGATAAGACCGGCCACCTGAGACCGGGCGGCGTTAACGGCTTCACGGGCGACATCCCCCCAGTCATGGAGAGAGGACGGGTTGCCGAAGAGCTCCCCCAGATATGGCATCATTGCCTCGCGGATCTCGGGAAGAAGAGCAGTCGCCGAAATATTATCCAGATATGCCTTTCTCATATTATCACCCCGGATATTTTGCTCTTGAATTCTCCAGAATATTAGTTGAAATGCCCGTGGTCAAGCCAGGCCAGAGTTATTGAACCCTCCAGCCGTTTGTATAGACATTCATCCTTTTCCCCTTTGCCGAGCCTATCAAGGTGATGCCCAGGTTTTCAGCAACGCCGACTCCAAGGTCAGTCGGCGCTGAAATAGACACTATTATTGGTATGCGCCGTTTGGCCGCTTTATGCATGATTTCTGATGACGTGCGACCACTCGTTATCACCATCCTATCATCCGTGGGAATATCTTCCAAGAGGCATTTACCAAAGACCTTGTCAATGGCATTATGTC
>DAOWLH010000030.1 GCA_030643515.1 Dehalococcoidia bacterium
CAGCCACACGGTGGCCATCTTCAAACACGGTATTCGCCAGCTTTTGCCGCCCGGGGTGGAGATGATGTCCGGGCCCGGGTGCCCGGTGTGCGTTACCGATAACGCCGATATAGATAAGGCCATTGCCCTTGCCGGGCTGCCGGATGTTATTCTGTGCAGCTTCGGCGATATGCTAAAAGTTCCCGGCAGCAACTCAAGCCTGCAGCAGGCCAGGGCCGAGGGGGCTGATGTCCGTATCGTCTATTCCACCATGGATGCCCTGGAAATCGCCCGCCGGAACCCGGAGAAAGGGGTTATCTTCCTCGGCGTCGGTTTTGAGACCACCATACCGACTATCGCCGCCTCGGTGCTTGCAGCTGAAGCCGGGGCGATTGATAACTACCATGTCTTTTCACTGGGCAAGCTGTGCCCGCCGGTAATGAAGGCGCTGCTGGACGCCGGGGAGGTAAAGATAGACGGCATCATCTGCCCGGGGCATGTCAGCGCCATAATAGGCTCACGGCCTTATGAGTTTATCCCTCGTGATTACGGCATCGCCTGTGTCGTCTCCGGCTTTGAGCCTGTGGACATCCTGCTGGCCGTCGATATGCTGATTGCCCAGATAGAAGCGGGCCTGCCCGCCGTGGAGATTGCCTACCGGCGAGGTGTGACCCCAGAGGGCAACCAGCGGGCGCAGCAACTGATGGAGCAGGTCTTCGACCGCTGCCCGGCACGGTGGCGAGGGGTTGGAGAAGTACCCCAGAGCGGGCTCAGGCTGAAAGATAAATACCGGCGCTTCGATGCCGAGCTTACCTTTCCGGTCGAGCCGGGCCCTACCCGCGAGCCCAGGGGTTGCCGTTGTGGCGAGGTGCTGCGTGGAGTGGCCAGACCAACCGATTGCCGGCTCTTTCGGAGTGTCTGCACTCCGGAGCGTCCGGTTGGTCCCTGCATGGTTTCCTACGAAGGTGTTTGCTCCAGTTACTACCTCTATGGAGACGATGGTGGAGAATAAAATAATTCTGGCCCACGGCAGCGGCGGCAAACTGAGCCATGAACTGGTAAAAAATACCTTCCTCTCTCGGCTGGACAACCCCTGGCTGGCCAAGCTTGATGACTCGGCGGTGGTGGACATCAAGGGAAAAGTAGCCTTTACCACCGACAGCTATGTGGTCAGCCCCATCTTCTTTCCCGGTGGAGATATCGGCCGGCTGGCGGTGTGCGGAACGGTAAACGACCTGTCCATGAGCGGTGCCCGACCGCTATACCTCAGCCTGTCACTCATTATCGAGGAGGGCCTGCCCCTGGCCGACCTGGAGACAATAGTTATCTCTATCCAGAAGACAGCCGACGAGGCCGGTGTAAAGGTAGTCGCCGGTGACACCAAAGTGGTCCAACACGGTACTGCCGATAAGCTGTTTATCAACACCTCGGGGATAGGCGTTATCGCGGAGGGAGTAAGTATCTCCGGAGCCAACGCCCGGCCCGGTGATGCCATCATTATCAACGGCCCCATCGGCGACCACGGCATCGCCGTAATGAGCCAGCGAGAAGGGCTCAAGTTTCACAGCCGGCTTGAGAGCGACTGTGCTCCGCTAAACGAACTGGCAGCCAGCATGCTGGCTGCCAGCCGGGATATTCACTGCCTGCGCGACCCTACCCGTGGCGGTCTGGCGACCACTCTTAACGAGCTTGCCGGCCAGTCGGAGGTGGGCATGGAAATATACGAAAAGAACGTCCCTATCCGTCCGGCAGTGCGCGCAGTGTGCGAAATCCTAGGCCTCGACCCGCTCCACGTCGCCAATGAGGGCAAGCTTATAGCCGTTGTTCCCGCCGGTGATACCGAGCGGGTGCTGGCAACGATGAAGAGAAACCGTTATGGTGCCGAGTCGGCCATCATCGGTCAGGTTACAACAGAGCACCCCGGCCGGGTGGTGATGAAGACCAGGCTGGACACCTCAAGAATCCTCAGTATGCTGGTTGGTGACCTCTTACCCAGGATATGCTAGCAGCCATTAGGTGCTTGACGGATAGCCCGTGGTGGACTCTGGCACGGCAGACATTACCCGGGAGGATGCCCCTGTTATCACCCGCCATCCTCCACCGGAATTGAATCCTCGCCAGTTTATGTCAACTACTAAATGGTGCTGCTGTAATACGGCCTGGTTAATAAGCCATGCCCACCCACCGGTGAGTTTACATGTTGCCTATGCCCAGAATATTGCCCTCGGTGTCCTTGAAGAAGGCTATTTGCATATCGCCCATGGAGGCAATGCTGTTGACGGTCTTGAGCCCCATCCCCGGGATGTCATATTCTTCAAACACCACCCCTTTCGCCTTAAGCTCATCAACTGCTGCTGCCACGTCTTCTACGGTAAAGGAAGCTACCGTGTGGTCAGCTTTGGTGGCACCACGCTGGTAGATGTAGACCGTGGTCCCCTCACCCGCCTGGAGAACGGCTCCCGGTGACGGGTCTTCCTGTACCACCTTGAGACCCAGTGTCTCCACATAGAATTTTTTAGCCCGGCTCAGGTCTACCGCCGGCAGGGCCGGATGTATTGGTGCGTTGGTCAGCATTTTCTTTACCTCCTACAGTAGAGTTTTTCCCTAATACCAATTATGGCAAGCCTGAATAAAGAAGTTATAAAATCCGGTGGTAAAAAGTTACATTGTTATAACAATTCCGGCCACCAAGCCCACGACCTCTGGCAGGAAAGGCCTGCTTGGCTTTATGCCCCTGCCCTGATATAATGCAACACGGCGAGGGATACCCCTTGCCAATTGAGCCACAGCGCGAACTAGAAATCTCACCAACCGGGCACCGCCCAGAAGGCGGCCTGGCGATAGCAGAACAGCAATGGATAAGCTTGCCGCAGAATACTTTTACCTGGTAGCCATAGCCGCAATAGGGGCGATTCAGGCCGCAGCAGCCTATAATGGGCTCAACGGCATCTCATTTTTCCGGCAAAAAGTATTCAACTACCTCTTTGCCCTGCTAACTGTTGGGGCTACCCTGGCTCGCCTCTTCACCTGGAACCAGAGAAACCCCGTCGGTATAATTGAAGGCGCCCAACAGTTCTCCTTCTTCATGCTGGCCCTTGTTGTCGCCATCGCCTTTACACTGGCAGTGTCATCACTGCTCAGGCACTCCGCTCTTCAAGGGAACCATCCCCAGCACAACGGTCTTGAAGCTTTGAGGGAAATCACCTTTTTCCAGGCACTCTGGCGGAGGTATATCCACAAACAATGATAACCTTCGACCAAAACCTTTTCCTGTGGATTAACGGCCTGGCCGGCAAGTTTCCCCCTGCTGATTGGCTGTTACGGGGAATAGCCAATGACTACCTGGCTATTGTAAGCGCCTCCCTTGTCCTGCTGGTCCTCTGGCTGTGGGGCAGCCAGGCCGGCCAGCGAGAGAAAAATCAGAAAGCAGTGGTCACAGCCGCCTTGAGTTTGGGTATAAGCCAGGGGTTCGTCAATCTGAGCAACTCATTCTTTGTCCGCACCCGCCCCTTCAGCGAGCTGGATGCCAACGTGCTTTTCTACCAGCCGACTGACTCTTCCTTCCCGTCAAACTCGGCGGCAATTGTCTTTGCCGTTGCCTTCGCCATACTGCTGTTCAACAGGAGAGTGGGGATTTATTTGCTTATACTGGCCTGTCTGCACGGTTTCTCCCGGATATATGTCGGCATACACTACCCGCTGGATATTGTGGGCGGAGCAGCCTTCGGAGGATTCACTGCCCTCCTCTCCTACGGCATGATACGGCTGGGGGCGCCCTTGCTTGCTTACCTAATGGCTCTGGCTCGCAAGTTATACCTGGCCTGAAGGAAAACGGCCAATCCTTCTTTTTGCCCCAGCCAGGCTTCTATGATATAGTTTAACAGCTATGCCAGCCGAGATTGAGTTGTTACCACAAGGGACGGTAACTTCCGCCGCTGGCTTTAAAGCCGGTGCCACCTTCGCCGGTATCAACAAGAGCGCCGGCAATAAACCAGACCTGGGTATTCTCTTTTCCGAGTCTGCCTGCGCTGCTGCCGGGCTCTTTACCACCAATCAGATAAAGGCAGCGCCGGTAAGGTTGTGCCAGCAGAAGCTACCCGGCAACCGAATGAGAGCGGTAGTAGCCAACAGTGGCTGCGCCAACGCTGCCACCGGCAAACAGGGGCAAGATGACGCCGCGGCTATGTCCACCCTGGCTGCCAGGCACCTGGGTATAACAGCGGAAGATGTCCTGGTGGCCAGCACCGGCATCATCGGGGAGCGGTTGCCCATGGCACTGGTAGAAAAGGGCATAAAAGATATCAACCTGTCCGGTGACGGTGGCCACCAGCTGGCGGAGGCGATAATGACCACCGATACCATACCCAAGGAGGTAGCTGTTGCCGCCGGAGGCTTTGTCGTTGGCGGCGTTGCCAAGGGCTCGGGGATGATTCATCCACAGCTGGGCACCCTGCTCTGCTTCCTCTCCACCGACGCCAGGGTGAGCCCGGGACTGCTGTCTTCGGCACTGCGGAAGGCGGTGGATGTCTCCCTCAACATGGTATCCATCGACGGCGATATCAGCCCCAACGACACCGTGCTGATAATGGCTAACGGACTGAGCGGAAGCAAACCAATCAACCCCGGCACGGAGCAGCAGTCCCTATTCCAGCAGGCTCTGGACCAGGTTTGCATCCATCTGGCCAGGGCCATCGCCAGCGACGGCGAGGGTGCCAGCAAGCTTATCGAGGTCACCGTGCGCCAAGCAGCCAGCATCGACCAGGCCAGGCTGGCCGCCAGAGCCATTGTCAGCTCGCCGCTGGTGAAGGCGGCAGTGCACGGCAATGACCCCAACTGGGGCAGAATTATCGCCGCCGCCGGACGGAGCGGCGCCGATATGGTAGAATCAAGGCTCGGCCTTTCCATCGGCGGCCTCTGTCTGGTAAAGGCAGGAGTTGCCGTACCCTTTGACAAAGATGGCGTTATCATCGCCATGGGCGATAGCAGGGTGACTATAGAGCTTGAACTAAACATGGGCGAGGCAACAGCAACAGCCTGGGGTTGTGACCTGTCGGCGGAGTACGTGGCTATCAACAGCAGCTACAGCAGCTGACTCCTTTCGGAGATATAGTTGAGCAGTAAGTTACAGAACCATATCGTCGTTAAGCTTGGTGGTTCCATATTTGATACCAGGGATACCACCATTGAGGACGTCGTCTGCCTGCAGAAGCAGGGACGACCCCTGGTGCTGGTCCACGGCGGTGCCAACATGGTCACCAGGTGGCTGGAGCGGCAGGACACAACCACCCAGTTCTTCGAAGGTGAGCGCATCACCGATAAAGCGGCGCTGGAAATGGTGACCGCAGTGCTGGCCGGGCTGGTCAACAAAGAGATTACCGCTGCCATAATCGCCGCCGGCGGTCAGGCAGTAGGTATCAGCGGTGTGGACGGCGCCCTCATCCAGGCTAGAATAAGAAACCAGAAAATGGGCTATACCGGCAATGTCGTCAGGGTAAACCAGACCCCGATAGCAACCCTGCTGGATGCCGGTTTCATCCCGGTGGTGGCCCCGGTCAGCCTCTACTCTGTTGATCGTCCGGCAGGAGCGCCGCTTCTGCTGAACGTTAACGGCGATACCGTGGCCGGTGAAATCGCCGCCGCCACCGGCGCCGAAAAGCTTGTCCTTCTAACCGATGTCAACGGCATCCGCAACGGGGCAGGCGAGCTTGTGCCGGCGCTATCGCCCGCCGAAGCCCGGGCCCTGCTTGACTCCGGCGTGGCGCAAGCGGGAATGATTCCCAAGATAAGGGCCTGCCTGAGAGCCATCAGCGGTACTTCAACCACCTGTATCATCGTTAACGGCAGGCAGTCCCATGCCCTGCTCCGAGCAGTGGAGGCCGGGGACTGCGGCACCAGCATCGAACCCGCAGGAGAGGTAACATGAGCAACTGGCAGGAGCTGGAGCACAAATATTACATGCCCACCTTTGACCGCCTGCCGATAACCCTGGTCAGGGGGCAGGGAGCTACGGTATGGGACGACAATGGCCACCAGTACCTGGACTTCGTTGCCGGCTGGGCTGTCAACAGCCTGGGGCACTGCCACCCGGCGGTAGTTGGAGCGGTCACAGAGCAGGTAAAGGCCCTGATTCACGTGTCCAACAGCTTCTACACCATCCCGCAGATAAAGCTGGCCGAGCTTCTGGTAAACAATAGCTGCCTGGACAGGGTCTTCTTGTGTAACAGCGGCACCGAGGCCACCGAGGGTGCGGTAAAGCTGGCCCGCCGCTACGGCCACCTGCACTTAAACGGGGCCTATGAGGTAATTACCGCCACCGGCTCCTTTCACGGGCGCACTCTGGCCATGGTCTCGGCCAGCGGCCAGCCTAAATTCCAGAAGCCCTATATCCCACTGCCCAGCGGTTTCATCAATGTGGAATTCAACAACATCGAGGCCATTAAAGCTGCCACCGGCAGCAGGACCTGCGCCGTCATGCTGGAGCCGATACAGGGAGAAGGCGGCGTTAACATACCCGGTGATGGCTACTTGAAAGCGGTGCTGGAATGGTGCCGACAGAAGGGGCTGCTGCTCATTCTGGACGAGATACAGACCGGCATCGCCCGAACAGGGACTCTTTTTGCCTACCAGCAGTATGGCGTAGAGCCGGATATAATGACACTGGCCAAGGGCATGGCCAGCGGCGTACCCATCGGGGCGATTCTGGCCAAGGAGAGAGCTTCCGTTTTCGCCAGGGGAGAGCACGGTTCCACCTTCGGCGGCAATCCGCTGGCCTGCGCCG
The DNA here is from genome assembly GCA_030643515.1 of Dehalococcoidia bacterium. Taxonomy (GTDB): domain Bacteria; phylum Chloroflexota; class Dehalococcoidia; order Dehalococcoidales; family DAOWLH01; genus DAOWLH01. The sequence continues at coordinate 6,758 of DAOWLH010000030.1, forward strand.
CCGGCTATGCTACCGTTAAGTTCATCCTGGACAACAACATCACCCAGAACGTTAAGGAGGTCGGGCAGTATCTGACCGACGGCCTGGATAAGCTGAAAAGGGAATACCGATTTATCACTGGAGTGCGGGGGCTGGGCCTGCTCCAAGCCATGGAATTTGACAGCGACCTGGCCCAATCAGTGGTCACGGCCTGCCTGGACAGTGGTTTGCTGGTGAACAAATTAAAACCCAGTGCCATCAGGTTCATGCCGCCGCTCATCATCGGCAGGAAAGAGGTTGATGAGGCGCTTGGGATTCTGGACGGGGTGCTATCTACCACCCCAGGCAAAGCAGGAGGCTAGGCCTCTCCCGTGGAGAACAAACTACGCCAGCTAAAGATAGGGGCAGGCTTGATAGTGGCCATATCACTGGCCATAGTATTGCTGGCGCCATCACCGGTGACACCGGCTATAGCCTGTGAGGTGGGCAGCAGCAGCACTCCCCTGACAACCGAGGATTTTTCATCTGTGCCCCAGTCTTTGGTCGACCAGGCCGATCAACTATCCGTAGAACTCTTTGGAGATTACCCCAAAAAGCGTCACGACTTCACCAGCCAACTGCTGGCCACATATCTGGCGGCCAGGGATAAGGATGTCGTCATCTTCTTCAACGCCGGTGGCTGGGGCTGGGACTCGGTGCTGGACTCGCCGGGCTGGACAACCATAATCGATGGCATAGAAGCCGAACTTGCCGGCCTGGGATACACCACACTGATGGTCGACCACAAAAGGACAAACCCTACCTTAAACGGCTGTATCAGCGAACTTATGGTGGCCGCTGGTCTCTATCCACAGAAGGCCAGAGATTTAGCCGCCAGGGTGGAGTTTTTAACTGGCAACCTGCCGCAACTCAGCGTAATCCTGGCCGGCGAGAGTAACGGCTCCGGGATGAATGAGGGCGTCATGGCTCTTATGGCAGACAATCAGCAGGTGTACAGCATCCAGCTAGGCCCTCCCTTCTGGGAAGAGAGTACTGTTTCTGAAAGGTCACTGGTGTTACGCAGCAACGGGGAAATCCCAGACTCCTTCAGCCAGGGAAAGGTATTTACCATTATCCGGGCCAATCTGGAGGCCGTGTTTGGCATCTCCCAGAAAAATCCCGGCCACATACTTTTCTACATCGGGGCACCGGGGCACTTTTATAGCTGGCAACATGCAGAAGTTCGTTCACAAGTGACCGATTTCTTAAGAAAACACTGGTCCTAAGTGGTACAATATACCGGTGCAAACGGGGTAGAACAATTATCCTGGGGAAGGAATGAAAATGGCAGAAAAAGTGGTACTGGCCTATAGCGGCGGCCTGGATACTTCAGTGGCCGTCAGGTGGGTCAAGGAAAAATACGGGCTTGATATTATTGCCCTCACCGTTGACGTCGGCAACGAGCGGGACTTTACCACAGTGCAGGACAAAGCGCTTAAAGCAGGTGCGATAAAGGCACTGGTTAAGGACGCCAGGGACTCCTTTGTCAACCATTTCATAATGCCGGCACTTCAGGCGGATGCCGTCTATGAAGGGCAGTACCCGCTGGCCACCGCCCTGTCCCGCCCGCTAATTGCCAAGCTGCTGGTTGACGTCGCCCGGGAGGAGGGGGCACAGGCGATAGCTCACGGCTGCACCGGCAAGGGGAACGACCAGGTTAGAATCGAGGTCGGTGTTGCTGCACTGGCACCAGAGATTAGAATAATTGCCCCAGCCAGGGAATGGGGTATGACCCGTGAAGAGACCATCGATTACGCCAGACGCCATGACATCCCGGTGCCCGTAACGGTCAGCAGCCCCTATTCCATTGATGAAAACCTCTGGGGCCGCAGCATTGAGTGTGGTGTCCTTGAAGACCCGTGGACGGAACCACCCAGCGATGTCTACTCCTGGACGAAATCACCCCAGGATACCCCCGATGAAGCCGCCTATATAGAGATTGACTTCGACCAGGGCATTCCGTTAGCTCTAAATGGGCAGAAAATGGATGGTGTTGGCCTGATTGAACAGCTCAACCAGCTGGCCGGCAGTTATGGCGTCGGCCGCATTGACCACGTTGAGAACCGGCTGGTGGGCATCAAGTCACGAGAGATCTATGAAGCACCGGCGGCAGTGGTGCTTATCGAAGCCCACCGGGCGCTGGAGACACTCACACTGGCAAAGTCACAGCTGCGCTTCAAGCAGAAGATGGCCGCCGAGTATGCCGACCTCATCTACAACGGCCTGTGGTTTAGCGCCCATCACCAGGACCTGGCTGCCTATGTACAGAGCACACAGCGCTTCGTTAGCGGCACCGTGAGGCTGAAGCTGTTCAAGGGGAAATGCAGCGTCGCCGGGCGGAAGTCCCCGTTTTCACTGTATAGCTGTGGTCTGGCCACCTACGACAAAGGCGACCAGTTTGACCAGAGTGCCGCCGCCGGCTTCATTCACATCTGGGGGCTGCCTGTTCGAACCCAGGCCCAGCTACAACAAAAGGCCACAGCCAGGAAAGACGAAGGGGGGCGGCAATGAGCCATATAAGAAGCCGCTTTAGCAAGCCGCCCGATGAATCCCTGGTCAGCTACACCTCCTCGCTATCTTTCGACCGGCGACTCTACCGCCACGATATCCAGGGCAGCCTGGCCCACGCCAGCATGCTGGCCAAGCAGGGAATCATCTCACAACAAGAAGCCGAAACCATCAAACAGGGGCTTACGGCTATCGCCCGGGAGATAGAGCAGGACAAATTCCAGTTCAAGGCGGAACTGGAGGACATTCACATGGCCATCGAGGCCAGACTATTAGAGATGGTGGGGGAGGTAGCCGGCAAACTGCATACAGCGCGCTCCCGTAATGACCAGGTAGCCCTGGACATGCGCCTCTTTGCCAAGGAAGCCATCTCGGAGACCTCAGCCGGACTAAAGCAGCTTCAACAGTCCCTGGTCAGTCTGGCCGAAGCCAACAAGGATGTGGTCATGCCCGGCTACACCCACCTGCAGGCGGCCCAGCCGGTGCTGCTGGCCCACCACCTGCTGGCCTATTTTGAGATGTTCCACAGGGATGCTGGGCGCTTTGACGACTGCCTGAAACGCACCGATGTCATGCCGTTAGGAAGTGGC
>DAOWLH010000010.1 GCA_030643515.1 Dehalococcoidia bacterium
CAGCTCAAAATCTGACTCGGCTTCCGGCATCACTTCCACTAAAACAAAGGAAGTGTGTCGGGCGTGGTCGGCGTCAAATGGGGAAAGGCGGATGAGCCGGTGGACGCCGTGCTCTGATTTAAGATAGCCGAAGCTGTATTCACCGCTAATTTCAACGGTGGCACTCTTTATACCGGCTTCTTCAACGCGGGACAAATCCAGAACTTCGGTTTTGCAGTTGTGGCGCTCGGCCCAGCGCAGGTACATCCTGAGCAACATCTCGGCCCAGTCCTGCGATTCAACACCCCCGGCTCCGGCATGAATGGCCAGTATGGCGCTGTGGTTGTCGTATTCGCCACTGAAGGCCAACCGGAATTCCAGCTCATTAAGACGGGCGCTTATCGTTGACACCTCGGATTTAAGCTCGGTATAGAGAGAGGTGTCTCCGGACTCAGATTCAAGCGTGGTAAGCTCGGCAAGCTCAGCCACTCTTTTTTCCAGGCTGCGCCATCTATCAATTATTTTTTTTGATTCGGATAGTCGACGCATGACCTTCTGTGCTTCGGCAGAGTCCTGCCAGAAATCGGGCAGGGCCACCTGTTTCTCAAGTCCGGCTATCTTCTTCTCTTTGGCAGCTATGTCAAAGATGCACCATTGCCATTGATATTCTTTTCCGCAGATTGTCCAGGTTGTCTTTTAACTCTGTCACTGTCTTCTCCTAGCGTGACGTGGCTACTTCCTCTAAATTCGCATTACCACCAGCCGTCAGGTGGGCCAGGCGTGTTGGCTCTGGCAGGCGATAGCCGCGGCAACAGTGTAACACCCAGTAGATGGCGCTCTCAAGGTTAATCTTGTGGCCGGTAGAAACATAGCAGGGCTTGCTCCCTCTCTTGGTGCGCAGGGCAGCGCCTATGGTATCACCTCTGTCTGTTACCTCGGCGTAGCTGCCGGGCTCCCCAGCCGGCTCCGCATGACTGCCACAGAGGTGGGACTTGGCACAGCCGACGGCGGGTATATCGAGGAAGAGTCCAAGGTGGCAGGCGATACCCAGTCGTCTGGGATGAGCTATGCCGTGCCCGTCAGCCATTATCAGGTCAGGGGTATGAGCCAGCTTTCGGCAGGCAGCCAGTATTAGCGGCGACTCCCGGAAGGATAAAAGCACCGGGACATATGGGAAATCAAGCCTGTCCCGAGCTATGGCTATCTCCACCGTGTGCAGTGCGGGGTAGTTGAGAACGACCACTGCAGCCTGTGCTATGCCCTGCTCTCCACCATTAGCGATGTCAACTCCCGCGATTAATTTGGGTGCTGTTACATCGCCGGTTCTAAATACTTCTTTGGACAGATGTCTCTGCGTCTCGATAGCCTCGCCCGGGCTCATCTGCCAGCTATGCCAGCTTTTAATCTCCACAGTTTAATTATAGCGACAAAACAAACTGTATGACAACAGAGCGGAAAACGAATTCCATTGCTATTGACAGTCACTACTAGATGTTGCATAATAATTGCACAGAAGGAGAATATGGTAAAAATCAGGCTAAGGCGAATAGGTTCCCCGAAAAAACCAAACTATCGGCTGGTAGTGGCTGATTCCCGCTCTCCCCGGGACGGAGCGTTTATTTGTGTTATCGGTCACTATAACCCCCTGACTAACCCGGAAACAGTAGTTATTAATGAAGAAGAAGCCCTGAAATGGCTTAAGCAGGGTGCCCAACCCACGGTTACCGCCAACAGGCTGCTAACTAAGGCAGGCATTACAGAAAAGTTTAAGGCAACAAAGGAGAAAACATGAAGGATCTAGTCGAGTACATTGCCAAATCTCTGGTCAACTCACCCGATGATGTGGTGGTGACTGAGGAAGAAGGAGAGGACGGCACAATTTTAAAATTGCAGGTTGCCGACGAGGATAAGGGTAGGATTATCGGCAAGCAGGGTCGCATAGCTCAGGCGATGCGCACTCTGATAAGAGTTAAGGCAGCCAAGGCCGGCTCCAGAGCCACACTTGAAATTATATAGACAGCCTTAAGATATTATAGACCTAGCATTCTCAAGCGAGACCTGCTCCATTCCAGGTAGTGGCCCCAGTTTCCAATGATGCTTTTCCAGTTTGTAGGACCAGGGGTAATGTTACCTTTTTTATGCCTGCTTGCTCTGAGCTTTAAGTAGCTTGCAGAGGTGTGTGGTGATTTTCACCACACAAATGGCTGCCCCGTTAATAATGGCGCTACACTTTCAGAAAGAGCCGCATAGCCCCGAATGATTGGGGTAGCTTGTCTTAGACCCCTGGTCTTCTTTTTCTGCGCCTGGCGGCGATCTTGAGCCTGATGAGCGAGCGGCGAAGAGATGCCTCGGCCCTGGCGGAATCCACCTCCGGGACGTACTTCTCGGCTAAACGCTGCTCGGCGCGCCGCTTGGCTTCTTCAGCCCGTGCGATATCAATATCGTCAGCCCTCTCGGCAGAGTCTGCCAGTACAATAACCCGGTCTGGCCGTACTTCTAGAAAGCCGCCGGAAATAGCCAGTGAGAATTCCTCACTATCCTTCTTGGCGATTAGCTCTCCGGGTTGCAGCATGGTCATCAACGGTGTGTGGTGCGGCAGTATTCCCAGCTGTCCCTCAACGCCGGGAGCGATGACCTCATCCACCTCATCGGAGTAGACCAGCCGCTCAGCGGTAACGATATCCAGCCTTATTTTGGCCATTATTTTAAGTCCTCTCTACGGACTAGCCCACCAGTTCTTTAGCTGCCTCGACGACGTTTTCTATGGTGCCCGCCATGTAAAAAGCCTGCTCTCGTATGGCATCGTGCTTGCCTTCCAGAATCTCACGAAAACCGCGCACCGTTTCGGCGATGGGTACGTACTTTCCCGGCCGATCGGTAAAGACCTCGGTAACAAACATTGGTTGGGTCAAAAACCGTTGAATCTTGCGGGCGCGAGCCACGGTAAGCTTGTCCTCCTCGCTGAGCTCCTCAATACCCAGGATGGCAATGACATCCTGGAGGTCGCGATAGCGCTGGAGTACCCGCTGCACTTCACGGGCGATTTTGTAATGCTCCTCACCGACGATGGCAGGGTCCAGTATTCTGGAGGTGGAGGACAGCGGGTCAACCGCCGGGTAAAGGGCCTGTTCTGCCAGAGCTCTTTCCAGGGCGACAACGGCATCAAGGTGTCCAAAGGTGGCCACCACACCGGGGTCAGTGTAGTCATCAGCGGGAACATATATCGCCTGGAAGGAGGTGATTGAGCCCTGCTTGGTTGAAGTAATCCTTTCCTGGAGGTCACCCATTTCGGTCGCCAGTGTTGGCTGGTAGCCTACCGCCGACGGCATCCGCCCCAAAAGTGCCGATACCTCCATGCCGGCCAGGGTGTAGCGGTATATGTTGTCGATGAACAGCAGCACATCCTGGTGTTCCTCATCCCGGAAATACTCGGCCATTGTCAGTCCGGTAAGGCCCACACGAAGACGGACCGCCGGTAGCTCGTTCATCTGCCCGAAGACGAGGACGGTCTTGTTTATTACTCCGGACTCTTTCATCTCGTTCCACAGGTCGTTGCCTTCACGTGACCTCTCCCCTACACCGGCAAATACAGAAAAGCCGCCGTGCTCTGTGGCAATATTCCGAATGAGCTCCATAATGATAACGGTTTTACCGACACCGGCACCGCCGTAGGCACCAATCTTACCACCCTTGACGAAGGGGGTTATCAGGTCAATGACCTTTATGCCCGTCTCCAGGGTTTGAGTAGTTGTTTCCTGTTCCTCAAAGG
>DAOWLH010000022.1 GCA_030643515.1 Dehalococcoidia bacterium
GGATGTTGTTTTTACCGGCTACACCACCTACGAAGACCTGCCCCGCTACTACAAGACCGCCGATATATTCTGCTCACCGGCCACCGACCGGGAGAGCTTCGGTATCGTTCTGCTGGAGGCCATGGCTACCGGCAAACCAATTATAGCCACCAATATAGAGGGCTATGCCAGCGTTTTAACTGACGGGGAAGAGGGGCTGCTGGTGCCACCCAAGGACGCCAAAGAGCTGGCACGGGCGCTGATTACCCTTATGTCTGATAAATCACTTAGGCAGAGAATGGGTGACCAGGGGCTGGCCACTGCTCAGGAATATAACTGGGAAAAGGTTGCCCGCATGGTTCTCGATTACTACCTGAGAATTCTCAGCGAGACGCCCGGCAGGCAGCATATTTTAGAAAATGAGGCTGTGCCAGTATCAACTCGGCAAATCAGGTAGACGGCTTGAATAGCACGGCTCAGGTAAGTATGACAACTATCAGGTTATCGCAGGTCCGAAAGGCGATATCTCATTACCTTACCAGCCCGGTAGTACAGCTTCTGGCCAGGACGCCGGTAACTCCCAGCACTTTAACCTTTCTTGGCTTTGTCGTTACAGTCGGCGCTGCCGTACTCATCGCCACCGATTATCTTCTTATCGCCGGTCTGGTGGTGCTGGTTGCCGGTTTATTCGATATGCTGGATGGGGCGCTGGCCCGCCGTACCAACCGGGTTACCCGCTTCGGCGCCGTTCTCGATTCAACAATCGACCGTCTGTCCGAGGGAGCACTATTGCTCGGTATCCTCCTTCTCTTTGCCAGGGAAGGGTCAACTATCGGCATACTGCTGGCCGGCGGTGTTCTGACCACCTCGATGCTGGTGAGCTATATAAGAGCCAGAGCCGAGGCACTGGGCATAGAGTGCACCGTGGGGCTGTTTACCCGCCCGGAACGGGTCATCGTGCTGGTGCTGGGGCTTATGCTGAACCAGATTGAGATTGCCCTGGCTATCATGATAACTTTCAGCCTGTTTACTATAGTGCAAAGGCTAACCCTTGTCTGGCGTTACACAAGAAATGGTTAACCGTTAACAAATTTTTTACTTTTGGGGGAAAGATGCCAGTTGTTGTTGTTCTCGGCGCTCAGTGGGGTGATGAAGGTAAGGGAAAAGTGGTTGACCAGCTAGCCACAGAAGCCGGTATGGTTATCCGCTTCTCAGGTGGCGATAATGCCGGCCATACCGTAATCAATACCCAGGGTGAGTTCAAGCTGCACCTTGTCCCCTCCGGTATCTTTTCCCAGGCCACCTGCCTCATCGGCAACGGCGTGGTGATTAATCCGGCCCGGCTCATAGAAGAAGTGGACCAGCTCAACAAGTGCGGTATTGACACCAGCCGGCTGGTCATCAGCAACCGGGCACACCTGGTCATGCCCTATCACCTTCTCCTCGACGGTCTGGAGGAGGAATCAAGAGCGGGTAAGGCCCTGGGGACGACCCGGCGGGGCATTGGGCCGGCTTTTACCGATAAGGTAGCCCGGATGGGTATCAGGGCCGGTGACCTGCTGGATCAAAAGACATTCAAAGAGCGGCTACAGTCTATTCTTGATTACAAAAACACAATTCTGACCAAGGTCTATGGCGTCAGGCCGCTGTCGCTGGAGGAAATATACGGGCAGTACTGCCAGTACGGAGAGCGTCTCGCTCCCTATATCAAGGAAACAATCACCCTGATTAGAGAAGCCCAGGCCCGCGACGATTATATTCTTCTGGAAGGCGCCCAGGGAGCGCTGCTTGACCCCGATTTTGGTACCTACCCTTACACCACCTCTTCATCGCCGCTGTCCGGCGGCGCCTGCCTCGGGGCCGGTATCAACCCGAAGCAGATTGACCGCATTCTGGGGGTATTCAAGGCCTACTGCACCAGGGTCGGCAGCGGCCCCATGCCCACCGAGCTCCACGATGAGGTTGGGCAAGCCATCCGCGAGCGGGCCCACGAATACGGCACTACCACCGGCCGCCCCCGTCGCTGCGGCTGGTTTGATGCAGTCGCCGCCGCCTTTTCAAGCCAGATAAACGGTTTCACCGGTATGGTAATAACCCGCCTCGATGTCCTCGATACCCTGCCCGGACTTAAAATATGCACTGGCTACAGACTGAATGGCAAAACAATTGATTACTTTCCCGCCAGCATAGCCGACCTGGAGAAGTGTCATCCCATCTACGAGGAGCTCCCTGGATGGCAGATCGAGACCAGCCACATCAGGGAGTTTGCCAAGCTGCCAGCAGAAGCCAGAAGATACGTCAACAGGCTGGAAGAACTCTCTTGCTGCCCGGCCAATATCATCTGTGTCGGCCCATCAAGAGAGCAGGCCATCCAGGTAAGACCTATCATTTAGTCGTTTTACTTAAGCGGACAAGAATCCGCCGTCAACAGGTATCAGTGCTCCGTGGACATAGCTGGATAAATCACTGGCCAGAACCAGTGCCATGCGGGCCACTTCATCCGGCTGCCCTCCCCTGTTTAGAGGCAGCCTCGTTTTGAATTGTATCCCCGTTTTGATGATACCGAACTCAAACCGGGCAATCTTTTTGCCCACTGCCATCGTCCCCGGAGTCAGTATGCCGCCGGGTACAATGGCATTTATCCTAAAACCCTTCTTGCCGTACTCACTGGCCAGAGCCCTGGTCAGTGCGATAACTCCCGCCTTGCTGACATTGTAGGGTACCAGATCCGTGGCGAAGGGCAAAATAGCCTCGATAGAACCCATGTTTATGATTACCCCTCCCTTCTTCAGCCTCCGCTTTATCATGTGATGGCACATCCAGAAAGCGGAGTTCAGATTGGTATCCATTACCTTCCTGAGGAAAGCCTCGTCCACCTGCAGGAGTTTCTTGAAGGGATACCAGCCGGCGTTGTTAACCAACACATCGGGCTCTCTGCCGTCCAGACTGTCCCACAGGGCATCGATCTCTTCCTTTTGAGAAAGGTCCACCTTGTGGGTGTTCACTTCCTGGCCGGAAGCGGAGAGTTCTTCCCCCAGAACCTTAAGCCCATCTCCGTTAATATCCACCAGTTCCAGGTCCGCCCCCGCCTCGGCAAACCTGAAAGCCATCGCCCTGCCGATACCGATTGCCGAACCGGTAATCAAGGCCCGCTTGCCCGCAAGAGAAATCAACTCGGAAAGAGGCGTGGAATTACCCATAATAATGAACCTGCCTTATTTTGCGTTTTGGTCTGCCGGATTACACCACTACCGGCCATCTGATGAGACAGTTTGCTGACCTCTTTTGATGGTTGCCAAAACCTAGATGGGCAGGTCAACACGATAGTCTTTGAGCGTTTCCCGGATAAAGGCAGCGGTCTTTTCATCCGGCTCGTACAGCGGCGGCCGCGGCCGTCCGACCTTGAAGCCAAGGTGATTCAAGGCATACTTCAGCGGAATCGGGTTGGCGACAACAAACAGGGCATCAAAGAGGGGCATCAAATTGCGATGTATTTCGGCCGCCCTGTCAGTCTCTCCGCTGGCAAAGCGGGTCATCATTTCCCTTATCTGTATACCGACCAGGTGCGAGGCGACGCTGATTACCCCGTAGCCTCCCAGGGCCAGTATGGGCAGGGTATCGCTGTCGTTGCCGCTCCAGACGGTAAAGTCCTCGCCGGTATTCTGGATAATTCTGGCAATCTGGGCCAGGTTGCCGCTGGCCTCTTTGATACCAACGATATTAGCTACCTGGCTTAAGCGGATTACGGTATCCGCCGAAAGACTGACCACGGTGCGCGACGGCACGTTATAGAGTATGCAGGGCAGACCGGTGCTCTCGGCAACAGCCCTGAAGTGCCGGTATAAACCCTCCTGGGTCGGCTTGTTATAGTAGGGAACTACCAGAAGACATCCGTCAACGCCGGCTTCCTCCGCCTGCCGGGTTGCCTCGGCAGCCTCAGCGGTGCTGTTAGAGCCGGTGCCGGCGATGACCGTCCCCTTCTTCCCCACGGCTGATTTTATCTCGGCAAATAGCTTCAGTTCCTCCCGACGGAGCGTTGTCGGTGATTCACCGGTGGTACCGACCAGCACCAGGCCGTCACTGCCTGAGCCGAGCAGCCCGAGGGCTAATCTCCTGGCCTGCTCATAGTCAACGTCGCCATCCTCACCAAAAGGGGTTACCATGGCTGTTATCAATCTACCCAGGGTTTTCATTTTTCCCTCCGGGACGGAGCCAATTCCGGCCGACCATTTCTTCGGCAATCTGGATGGTGTTCAGAGCGGCTCCTTTTCTCA
>DAOWLH010000093.1 GCA_030643515.1 Dehalococcoidia bacterium
AGGCTGACATTGGAGGCGCTGTCCACCGCCTGCACCCGCCAGTAATAGGGCTCCTTGTCACTCCGGGTATTCAGCTTTTCCTCCTCGGTGAGGATGTATGCCGAATCGGTAAGGCCCGTCTTCTCAAGAACAATGTTGTTGAAACCAAGATCAATGGCTATCTGGAGAGTGTAGGTCACCGGGCCACTGATATCATTGATATCCTGCCAGTCGAAGCCAACCGGCTGTTTGGGCTTAAAGCCCGTCGGAGGTGATAGCGGTACCGGCTGGCCGGGTGCTTCTTTTTCCATGAAGAAATCAAACTGTTCCGTGGTCTGTCCGTCGCTGACCGTTATGGTATGCTCACCGCCGGCGCTTGCCGGGATGGTAAAGACAACCGTGAAGGAACCGCTATCATCGGTGGTGGTAGTTTTTAAGACAACAGGATCGCTCTGGTAGGTAACGGTTACAGGGGAGTTAGCCTGAAAACCGGTACCGCTTAAACTCAACTCCATGCCGACATAGCCCGGCTCCAATTCACTGGTGGTCTTGCTGATAATTGCTGTACTCTCGACAGTAACGGAGGAGACTACACTTATAGTGCCGTCGCTGACCTCCACGGCGTAGCTGCCTGCCGGCGTGGCCGGCAGGTCAAAATTGGCGTTGAAGCTGCCGTTGGCGCCGGTGGTTACAATCAGCGGGCTGGTGGATATCAGCGAGTTATCGAATTTAATGGTCACCTGCTTGCTGCCGCCGAAGCCGGTTCCGGCCACCGCCACCGTTGTCCCGGCGATACCGCTTGCCGGGGTCATGGACATCTGGTGCTGAATGGTCAGTATCGCTGTAGCCGAGTTACCGGCTGAATCCAGGGCTAGCACCGTATGCTCTCCCTGGGTGCCCGGCGGAATAGTAAAAATAGCGTTGATGTTGCCGATGTCATCGGTGTTGGCAGTGCCGATACTTACATTATCAATGGCTATGGTTAACGTCCTGTTGGCTCCAAAACCAGTACCGATAATCGTTATCTGGTCACCGACAAAGCCCGTCCCCGGGGTGATGCTCATCTCCTCGGCAACGGTGTATGGCGCTTCGGCCGAGTTGCCGGTGGCATCCTGAACCTTTACCGTATGAACACCCTTGGTGCTGGCAGGAACGGTGAATACAGTCGGCCCGAAGCTGCCATTGGTATCGGTGGTGGTGGTGACGACGCCAACATCGTCAAAGGATATGGTAATGATTGCATTGCCGGCAAAGCCGGTGCCGCTGACACTGACCTCATCGCCAACAAGGCCGGAGACCGGGTCCATGCCCATCTTGTGCTCTACGGTGAAGGTAGCCGTAGCCGAACTGCCGATATCATCTTCAGCTTTCAATGCATGGGCCCCTTTAACAGCATCGGGCACCACAAAGGTGGCGCTAAAGGTGCCGCTGGCATTGGTGGTAACTGTAGCCGGTTCAGTGGTAAGCGCTGTGCCATCAATGGTTATGGCAACCACCTTATTAGCGCCAAAGCCGCTGCCGCTAATGGTCACCTGGTCACCAACAAAGCCCGTCACCGGGTTTATCGCCATCTTTTCGCCAACGTTAAGGGTGGCCGTTTCCAAATTGCCGTCTTCATCCTCAGCTTCGATCTCATGGGCTCCTCGGCCAGTGGTGGGGATAGTAAACAGGGCGCTGAAGCTCCCTTTGTTATTGGTGGTAACCACGGCCGGGTCGGTGGTAACGGCCTGGTCATCGAGGGTGAGAGTCACCGTCTGGCTGGCAGCAAAGCCAGTACCGGCAGCCGTTATCTGGTCACCTGCAGCACCGGTAACTGGGTCTATGGCAAAGTCCGATAGAACAGTGTAGGTCAAATCATCGGTAGCCCCGACAGCATCAACGCCGATTATGGCATTGTCTCCATTAGGCGCCTCAGGCACATTGAAGGTGACATTGTTAATGGTGCCCAATACCGATGATTGCACCGTAGTTACAGTAACGTCATCAAAAAGGATATCCACATCAGAAGAAGCCTGAAAACCACCGCCATTCACGGTTACCTGGGCACCAACCTTGCCGGTAGCACCGCTAACGTATGCCAGTTCTGGCGTGATGACAAAAATGGCCTGGCCGAGGCCGCCTCCCGTGTCCGTTATCCGAACCGTATATGAACCCCGTGGCGTATTGCCAGGTACATTAATGGTGGTACTGATACCACCGCCCACGGCAACAGTGCCACTACCTGCCGGATTAGCCCCAAAGGTGATTGAATAGAATTGCCCATCATTGAAACCAAAGCCGACCAGGCTGACTATAGTACCCGGTGGCCCAGACTCAGGAAAAATCACCACCGTTGCCGCCAGAGCCGTTGTCGCCGGTATAGCAATAAACAGCAAAGAAAGAACGGTAGCCACCGCAACTACACGGTACAATTTGAGATGCTTCACTACACTGCCTCCTCAAAACCCTTTTGTTTAATACTAGATTAATCGCTAGCAGCCGTCCTTGTCAAGCTAACCGAAGATGACAATAACCGATTGACGGTGTTAGAACATATGTGCTACTCTTACTGCAAATAAAGGCCCCCTGGAAAGATATGAAACTGGAAACAATTATGGACCTTGTGCCTGAGTACTGCCGATATCAGGATGAAGGCTGTGAGCTGGCACAGTCCTGCTTAAACTGCCCTTTCCCCAGCTGCATCTACGATGAGCCCAGGGGCCGGCAGCGTCTGCTCAAGAACCACCGTGACTGCCAGATTGTAACCCTGTTTAAAAACGCAGCCGAAGGAGTGCCCGAGCTGGCGATCATCTTCGGTATCAGCCAGCGCACCGTGCAGCGGGCACTCAAGAACTACAGCACCATTATCCAGCCGGGTAATTCGCCCGGGGAAATAATCATCAGCACTTTTAAGAGAGGTAAAAGATATGAATGATGGCTTCACACCGGACCAGTTAAAACACCGCGATCTAGACAGGCTCAAACAGTACCAGGAGCTACTCGGCTTTTACCACGGCCGGCAGTGGACAGGGCAGATTACCAGGGGGGAGAAACAGCTGACCTTTAACTACACCAAGGTGGTCATCGACAAGATAGCTTCTTACCTTATGTCTGGCAGGCACTTTACCGCTACCGCTCTGGATGATACCGCCGAGTCCCGGGGCAGGGCAAGAGAAGCCGAGGTCTCCCTGGGACAGGTAGCCCAGCAAAACAGCCTGGAGCAACTTGACTTTGAGACCGAGGTTGACTGCGCCATCCTTGGTGACGCCTGCTTTAAGGTCATCTGGGACAGCCAGCAGAAGCGCATCCGGGTCACCACCCCCGATATACAGGGTGTCTACGCCTGGTGGCTGGGTGACGATACCTCAAGGGTGTGGCGGGTAGCCTCAAAATATAGCCTGACCGCCGAAGAAGCGGACATGCTACACCAGGTGAAAACCAAGGGCAAGACAGCCAGTATTGTTGAGCTGTGGACAGACCAGAGTTTTGAACTGTGGCTGGATGACAGCCTGGTAGAGAAAAAAGCCAACCCCTACGGTTTCATTCCATTCATCATCTACCCCAATCTGAGGGAGCCTAAAAAATTCTGGGGCAGCTCCGACCTGCCCCAGCTAATGGAGCCGCAAAAAGAGCTAAATCGTGCTATGAGCCAGCTCTCCCGCATCCTGGAGCTATCGGGCAACCCCATCGCCGTTCTGGAGAACGTGGAGGAGTCCGAGGACATTGCCGTCAGGCCGGGGGCGGTGTGGAACATTCCGGAGGAAGCCAAGGCTTATCTCCTTGACCTGCTTCAGGGAGGTGGCGTTGGTCTTCACATCCAATACATTGACCTCATATATAGGACACTCCACGATGTTGCCGAATCGCCCCGGGCCGCCTTCGGCGGCACCAGTCGGGACCTGTCCGGGGTCGCCCTTGAGATTGAGCTCCAGCCTTTACTGCAAAAGGTGTGGCGCAAGCGGCTCATCAGGACCGATGTCTATAAGCGCCGCAACCGGCTCATCCTCAAGCTTTTAGAAAAATACCAGAATCAGGACTTCGGCCGCTATAAACTGGACGTAGTCTGGGGCCCGGTATTACCCCGTGACCTGAGCCGACAGGTGTCCACCGAGCAAACACTGGTGCAGAGCGGCATCCACTCAAGGCGCCGGGCCATGTCTGAAATAGGCGTTACCGACCCGGAACTGGAATTCGGCAACTGGCTGGAGGAACGAGCGGCCATTCTAAAGATGAACAAAGAACTAAGTACCAGACCTTCCAGGGGAGCAGTGAGCGAGAGAGCCCGGCAAACCCCGACGGAGGGTATCGAACAATAACCCGAGGAGGTAGATTGTTTTGGCAGATAACAAAAGTGAACCCACTTCTACAGAAGAGAGGCTGAAACGGCTTAAGGCCAAAGCCACCGAGCTTGAAGGGCTGTTAACCCGGAAGAGCCAGGAGGTGGCTGCCAAAGAAAGGCAAGTCTCCAAGCTGGAGCAGGCTATTACCGAAAGGGATGCCCGGATTGCCACCCTGAAGCAGTCCCTGGCCGAAGCCGAAGAGCAGCAAAAACAGATGGGTGACAGCCTGGCTCAGGCAGTAACCTGCTACAAAGACATGGTGACCAGTGCCCATCCCCAGTTACCGGCCGAGCTAATTTACGGTGAAACAATCGAGGCTACCAATGAATCCCTGGCCAAGGCCAAGACTCTGGTAAGTAAGGTAAGGCAAGGGCTTGAGGCCGAGATGATGTCGGCCCGGATGCCTTCTGGCGCTCCGGTAAGGACAGCACCAGACCTGTCAGCACTATCGCCGAGGGAAAAGATTCAATATGCCATAGGAGGTAATAAATAATTGCTTTGACTCTGGCTGAAGCTTCAAAACTATCCAATGACCTTTTAATGCAGGGGGTGGTGGAGACCATCGTCAAAGACTCGCCCGTCCTGCAAAACCTGCCCTTTGTCGAAATCGTGGGCAACGGCCTGACCTACAACCAGGAAAAGACCCTGCCCAGCATCGACTTCTATGATGTCGGTGATACCTGGGCGGAATCGACGCCCACCTTTGAACAAATAACCGCCAACCTCAAGATTATGGGCGGCGACGCCGATGTTGACAACTTCCTCAAGACCACCCGGAGCAATACTCAGGACCTGGAGGCGGCCATCGTTGAGCTTAAGGCCAAGGCGCTC
>DAOWLH010000063.1 GCA_030643515.1 Dehalococcoidia bacterium
AATTGCCAGGCCAAACATGAGCACCGGGCCGATGAGCCAGTTCAATATCAGGGAAAGCCCCAGCACCCGCCAGTTGCGAAAGACCTGTCCCAGCTCCTCATACCTTACCTTGGCCAGCGGCGGATACATCATCAGGATAAGCCCGATGGCTATGGGTATCGAGGTGGTACCTACCTGAAGACGGGTGATAAAATCGGCAACCTGGGGTAAGAAGTAGCCCAGGCCGACACCAATGGCCATTGCCCCAAATATCCAGAGGGTGAGAAAACGGTCTAACAGAGAAAGGCGGCCCAGGGTACCCGTTTGTTCTCTGCTATCCACCATGTCGCTTAAAACATCCGTAGTTCATATCGGGCTAGCTTTGTCTCCGCTTCCTGCGCCATAACCGGGAAAGGCCAAAATAGGCAAGGAAGGCGGCAGCGCTGACCAGAATAATGGTCGCCCCCGAAGCCAGGTCAAGAACAAACGAAAGCCAGAGGCCGCCGAAGGTAAAGAGGGCGCCGATTCCAGCCGCCAGCAGCATCATCTTGGAGAGGCTGTGGGTAAACTGCCTGGCCAGTGCCGCCGGGATGGTGAGCAGGGCGATAACCAGAATGATACCCACTACCCTAATCAGCACCACCACCGTCAGCGCAATCAGCGACAACATTACCAGATACAAAATCTCGGTGGGTACACCGGCTACCCGGCCATACTCCTCATCAAAGGAAATGACCAGAAACTCTTTATAGAAAAGCCATACGGTAGCGATGATAATGATATCCAGAACCAGCATAAAGACCAGGTCTGAAGTGGGCACTGTCAGGATATTACCGAACAGGTAACTGAACAGGTCCGGGGCATAGCCGGGAGCCAGACCAATAAAGATTACCCCCAGTGCCATGCCCAGAGCCCACAATATGCCGATGGTGGTATCTTCCGGGAGGCTGGTGCGCCGGGAAACCAGCCCCATGCCCAGAGCCGAGGCCAGGGCAAAGAAGGTCGCCCCCAGCACCGGGCTCATCCCCAGAAAATAGCCAAGGCCGACACCGCCAAATGAGGCATGAGCAATACCGCCACTGATAAAAACAATTCTCTTGGCGACGACATAGACACCGACAATGCCGCAGGCAATGGCCGCCAGCAGCCCGGCCAGGAGAGCGTTCTGCATAAACTGGTACTGGAAGACTTCAAACATACTACTGGTCCTTTGATTCCCGATGAGGGAGGTCGCTGTGGGCGATGACGTGCACCGGGCTGTCATAGGTCCGGGCAAGTTCCTCAGCCGATAGCCCATCCGGCGAGCCGTGATAGAACAGGCGATGGTTGAGGCAGGCCACTTCGTCCACACGGACGGAAACGGCGCTGACATCGTGGGAGACCAGGATGATGGCCATCTGGGCTTTCAGCTTCTCTAACAGCTCGTAGAATTCCACCTGCATATCGAGGGCAATACTGGCGGTAGGTTCGTCAAGCAGCAGGATAGCCGGTTCGGAAACCAGCGCCCGGGCAATGAACACCCGCTGCTGCTCACCTCCGGAGAGGCTGCCAATCTGGCGGTCTTTAAAATCCAGCATGCCTACTCTCTCTAAAACCTGGGACACCTCGCTTCTATCCTGCCGGCTATAGCGCCGAAGCAAACCACGGCTGCGGTAGCGGCCCATGAGCACCACTTCCTCAACGTTAATGGGGAAGGCCCGGTCAAAAAGATTGTGCTGGGCGACATAGCCGGTGAACTTGCGGCTCCTTTCCGGAGTCTGTCCCAGCACCTGAACCTGCCCCCGGCTGGGTTTGATCAGCCCGAGGATAATCTTGAGCAGGGTGGTCTTGCCACCGCCATTGGGGCCAATAATACCCAGAAACCTGCCCGCTGTCAGCGAGAGGTTAACGCCTCTCAGCACCAGGGTATTGTCGTAGTAAGCCCAGACATCTTCAAGTTTAACTACTTCCTTGGAGTTCATACTACTCTATCGCTTCCACCAATTCGCCCAGCAAAAGGTGCAAATTGGCGATGTAGTCCCTGGCCAGTGAGTCAACCAGCACCACCCGGCCATCAATCTCCCAGGCAATTACCCCGGCGCTTTCGGGATTAAACTGCGGGGAAGCGAAAATGACCTTTATGCCGCCTTCTTCGGCTTGCTCTATCAGCCTGACCAGCCCGGCCGGGGTCGGCTCCTTGCCCTCAACTTCAATGGGAATCATGGTAAGGCCATATTCCCGGGCAAAGTAGCCGAAAGCGGGGTGATAGACCATGAAGGTTTGGTTTTGGACGCCAGCCAGGCTTTCCCGGATATCCTGGTCAAGCTGTGCCAACTCCCGAAGATAGGCATCGCGGTTCTGCCAGTAAAAAGCAGCGTTTTCCGGGTCAACCTGGACCAGGCCATCGCAGATGGTGCTCACCATGCTCATGGCGTTCAGCGGTGACATCCAGATGTGGGGGTCCAGTCCCTCATGCTCCTGTCCATGCTCGTCAACCGCCCCCTGAAGTTCAATACCTTTTGAGCAGTCAACAACCAGCATTTGCTGGCTAACCTCGAGCAGCTTATCCATCCAGACCAGCTCAAAGTCAACTCCAGAGCCGACCTTGGCATACATCACGGCCTGCGTTAGTGCCGTCATCTGGGATGGAGTCGGCTCATAGGTATGGGGGCTGGCCCCGGGCGGCACCATGACCGTGATCTCCACCTTGTCGCCGGCAACGCTTTCGACAAACTCCGCCTGAGGCAGCAGGGTGACCACCACCCCGATCTTATCTGCCACCTCCGCCGACGGCTGACAGGCCGGTAAAGCTAATGCCAATACCAGCAAAGCAAACAGGAAATACTTCATGCTAGAATCCCTTGGCTAAGGCCATTTGCCGGCAGTGAGAGCAGCGGCCGATAAACTCAACAAGGTGTCTTTCAATCTCAAAACCGGTCTTGCCGGATATCCGCGCCGCCTCTGCGGCCATGTTGCAATCGGCCAGGTCAACCACCTTGGCGCAGCCGGAGCATATCAGGTGATGGTGGTGTTCCTCCGGCCTGCGCAGCAGATAGTTACGGCAGCCACCATCAGTGTGCACCCGGCAGATTAGCCCCAGCCCGGCCAGCAAATCCAGGGTACGATAGACGGTCACCAGCCCGATACGTGGATATCGCTGCTTTACCCGCTGATATAGGGCAGCCGGGGTCAGGTGCCCGTCGCTTCGGGCAATTACATTGAGAATGGCGCGACGTTGCGGCGTGATTTTATGGCCCTGATGCCTCATCATGGAGACAATATGCTTATCTTTGACTTCCATTTCAACCTGCAAATGAAATTAATTTTCAATAAGTGACTTATAATATAGCCAGCAGCACCGCTAT
>DAOWLH010000037.1 GCA_030643515.1 Dehalococcoidia bacterium
GGCGGTATTGCCGATATCGCCCCGCTTGGCATCGCCGATTGTGGGTATTTCGTCGGGGATGTATTCCACGGTAGATTTAAGGGCATCGACGCCCCCGGCTCCGGCCGCCTCGTAGAAGGCGAAGTTTAGCTTGTAGGCGCAGACCAGGTCGGCGGTGGCGTCGATAATCGCCCTGTTGAATTCAAGGATACTCACCCCGGGGGGCATCTGCTCCGGGTCTGGGTCCAGCCCGACACAGAGCAGGCTGTTGTTTTTTCTGGCGGCAGCGGTAAGTTTTTCTAAAAAAGTTGTCACAGGCTGGGTACTCCGGCTATAGAGTAGCAATGACGGTAGATGGCGTCAAGCCTTACCCCCTTGTCTACCGGGTGGCCAGTGGTATAATTAGGGCAAGTCTGTTTTGCAAGGAGTAAATTATGAGAAAGTTAGTGTTACTTGGGCTGGGCGGGTTGCTGGCTGTCGTTCTGCTACCGGGCTGTCTGGGCTTGGTTACCGGCTCCGGCGACCTTGATACCCGCCAGTTCGACTACAGCGGTTTTACCCGTGTTGAGGTCGGCCATGCATTTGATGTCGACATTACCCAGTCCGAGTCGTTCAGCATAAGCATCACTGCTGATGATAATCTCTTTGAATACATCGTGGTTACCAAAAGTGGGAGCACGCTGAAGATAAACCTCCGGGCGGGCAACAGCTATTCGCATACGACACAGCAGGCCAGAGTCACCATGCCCGGTCTGGAGCGGCTGACCCTTTCCGGTGCCACCCGGGGGACAATCAGCGGTTTTAGCTCTACGGATGATTTCCGTGCTTCGCTATCCGGGGCAAGCTCTCTGGAAATGGACGGCATAGCGGCTGGAGAAGTTAGTTTTGAGCTCTCCGGCGCCAGCCACCTGACCGGTGACATTATCGCTGGTGGTGACGTCGATATTGAGCTGTCGGGGGCAAGCAAGGTGACGCTGGCAGGCTCGGCTGGTGACCTCAGGCTTGATGCCTCCGGTGCCAGCAACGCCGGGTTGGATGACTTCCCGGTTGGCGATGTTGATATTAGCCTCAGCGGCGCCAGCGGAGCTACCGTCAATCTTGACGGCCGGCTGGATGCCGACCTTAGCGGCGCTTCGCACCTTGATTATATTGGCCAGCCGACGCTGGGTGACCTGGACACCTCCGGTGGCTCGTCGGTCAGTAAAAAGTAACGCTGTCGGCATGGGTTTTAAAAATAATATTTCTTGGGGAATGGATTGCTAGATTCTGCCTATCAGCAGGCCCTGGACTATATCTACAGCTTCATTGACTACGAGACAATGCACCAGCTGCGCCAGCCGGTGAACTATGACCTCAGGCGCGTGGATGAACTGCTTGAGCAACTGGGCAAGCCGCATCTTGTCGCCAGGACGGCTCACATTGCAGGTACCAAGGGCAAGGGCAGTACCGCAGCCATGATAGCCTCGGCGCTGGCTGCCTCCGGCTATAAGACGGGCCTTTACACTTCACCACACCTCATCGACCTCAGGGAGCGCTTTCGGATTGACGGCCGGCTCATCTCCCGGGTTGAGCTGGTTAAGCTGGTGGACAGGCTCAAGCCCGAGGTTACGGCGGTTAACGAAAAAGCCAGCTATGGCCGGCTGACTACCTTTGAGCTGCTAACGGCGCTGGCCTTCCTCTATTTTGCACAAGAGGGGGTCGACTTTCAGGTGGTGGAGGCCGGCCTGGGGGGGCGGCTGGATGCCACCAACGTGGTCAGGCCTGAAGTTTGTGTCATAACGTCCATCAACCTGGACCACACCGATGTGCTGGGAGACTCTCTGGCCAAGATTGCCGCCGAGAAGGCGGGTATCATCAAGCCCGGCGTAGCAGTAGTCAGCTCTCCCCAGCCCGGGGAAGTAGCTGAAGTGATAGAGGAGGCCTGCCGGCAGAACGGCGCTCAGTTGGTCAGGGTTGGAGCTGAGGTAACCTGGCAGAGTCTTGGTTTTGAAAACGGCAAGCAGCTGCTGGAGGTCAGCGGAAGAGCGGGCAGCTATCACTTGTGCCTGCCCCTGCTTGGCCGCTACCAGATGGAGAATGCCGCCACCGCCGTGGCCACCCTGGAGGTCCTAGCTGACAGGAGGTTTGATATTACCCCGGAAAGTATTACTACCGGCCTCAATCAGGTGAGCTGGCCGGGGCGCTTTCAGATTTTAAAAGAAAGGCCGCTTGTGGTAGCCGATGGTGCCCACAACCCGGCGGCAGCCAGTGAGCTAAAGCAGTCCATTGAGCATTATTTCAGGGGGACTGCCGGCGGTCGGCCTTCCGGCCGGTCGATTCTGGTTATCGGCGTCTCGGTGGATAAGGACCTGGCTGGTATTGTCCGGGAGCTATCCCCTCTATTTGAGATGGTGGTTGCTACCCGCTCCCGTCATCCCCGGGCGATGGCTACAGCACCTATTGTCGCCGAGTTTGGCAGGTACGGTATTGAGGCGAGGGCTGCCGAGACGGTCCCCCAGGCGCTGGCTCTAGCGCAGTCACTGGCTGACGAGGAAGATTTTATCTGTATAACCGGCTCGCTTTTCGTTGTCGGTGAGGCCATCGAGCAGCAAACCGGGATGGGCAGTGCGGGCCAGTTAAGTTAAACCCGGGGCTATTCAAATTCGGCGGTCAGGGCTTCCTCGGGCAGCATGTTGCCCAGAATCTTTTCCAGGGCCATGGTATGACTGCACAGCCCCCAGTGAGAAAAGAAGTCACAGGTGCAGCGCCACTGGCTGTCCTTGTATCCGGTGGAGTGGCAATCGTTCCTGCCACGGAATTTCACTGTGAAATCGGTAAATGTAATGCGGTCTGTTTCCTGGGCATAACGCTTGGCTTTCTCGATTTTGCCGATCAGACTTGACTGCATGTTATACCTCCTTAAGTTGAAAAAGCACCGGGTTATTAGCCCAGTGCTCTTCTATTCCGTGTCAGAAATCTACTACTCGCACAACAAGATTCTATACCTTTTCTGGTGGAAAGTCCAGTTAGATTAATGCCAGTTGGCCAGGGATTAGATGACTGGTTTTCACTATTTTATATAAATTTAACTTTTTTGGTGGCGGGCATTGGTTTGCCCTGCCGGTGCCATTGGGCTAAAATCTGGGCAAAGTCTGGAGGGCAGCACGGGTGAAAGCACTCGTTCAGAGAGTAACCGGGGCCGCAGTCAGTACCGACGGCCAGGAGGTGGGGCGTATTGGCTGCGGGCTGGTGGTCTTTGTCGGGGTGGCCGCTGGCGATACCGAAAGCGATATTGATTACCTGGTGTCCAAGACGGTCAATCTGCGCATCTTTGCCGATGAAGCCGGCAGGTTTAACCTTTCCGCCCTGGACATCGGCGGTGGGCTGCTGCTGGTGAGCCAGTTCACCCTGCTGGCCGATACCCGGAAAGGGCGGCGGCCCAGCTTTACCGGGGCGGCGGCTCCGGAAGAGGCCGAGAGGCTGTTCGACCTGTTCGTGGAGCAGGCACGGGCTAGCGGCCTTACCGTAGCTACCGGGTGCTTTGGGGAGTATATGCAGGTCGATATCCATAATGACGGCACGGTGACCATCCTTATGGACAGACGGTAGAAGCCAGGCACACACAAACGAGAATAATTGAAGCTGCAAACCCTTGCACTTGCCATTATTTTCTGCTACAATAACAGCGCTATGAGCCAGGCGGGAGACATAATCACCAGGCTGGGCAGGCGGGGCTACC
>DAOWLH010000083.1 GCA_030643515.1 Dehalococcoidia bacterium
ACAGCCATGACCTCTTCAATGGCTATTCCGAGAAAGGAAGCCAGAGTCGTTAGAGCTTCTCCTTTAGACACTTCCTTATCTATTATGTTGATAAAATCCACTTCAGGGAAGGCCGGCGACCGGGCGATAGAGAAGCGAAGACTGTCGGCAAACTCGTTCTGGAAAAGCTCGGACTTGGCCGCCTCCTCCGGGCTATGCACCACCAGTTCCGCTTTAATAATACGCTCCCGCGCCCAGATACCGCCAAAATCAACGATAGTGGGCTCCACCCGGAAGAACCGGCGGTGTATATCGTCCGACCAGTTATTCCGCTCGGCGAAGAAGTACTCTTTAGAGTAGAGCTCAAGATAGATGTCGCTGGCGCGGGCAAACTCAACCGCCCGCCTGACCACCTCCCTTTTAAGGGGCCGGATGTAAATCTCTTCCTTTTGCTCAGGGCCGCTTACCAGAGCGCCATCAAAGAAGATGTGATAGCCATCCAGAGACAGCCGGGCGATAAGTTCCCTGCAGGCGGCAATCACCCGGCCGGTGGAAAGTGATACCCTTACTCCGGAAAATGCCGCCCTGGCCAGTGCTCTTTTATCTTCTGCCGATATCTTCCCCTTACCATCAACGATGGTGCCATCAACATCGACAACCAAAAGCTTGTATTTAGTCATTAACCGCCCGTAGAGAAATGCAGGAACGCTGTCATTATAGCTTTTTGGAGATAATTAGACAAAAAAAGAAGCCACCGGGTAATGCCAGAACCCTTCCCTTTGGCCGCCAGTTTAAAGTAAAATAGATGCAGTCATGAAGCAAGGTATGACCCCGCTGCGACAGCAATATCTTAAAATCAAGAAAAAGTATCCCCAGGCGGTTGTCTTCTTCCGACTGGGCGATTTCTACGAGACCTTTGATAGCGACGCCCGCACCGCCTCCAAGGAACTCGACATTGTCCTCACCTCCAGGGAGATGGGCAAGGGCAGCCGGGTACCCATGGCCGGCGTCCCCCACCACGCCCTTAACGACTATCTGGCCAAACTGATTAAACGGGGCTACAAGGTGGCCATCTGCGAGCAGATGACCAGTCCGGGGGAGACCGATGGTCTGGTGGAACGGGAGGTGGTCCGGCTGGTAACGCCGGGTACTTTGGTCGAGCCCAACCTGCTCGACGGCAGGGCAAATAACTACCTGGTCAGCCTGGTGAAGACAGATGAGCAGGCCGGCATCGCCTACGTTGACATCACCACCAGCGAGTTTGCCACCACCCAGTTGCCGGCAGAGCGGCTGGCTACCGAGCTGGAACGATTGAAGCCGGCGGAGATTATCACCGCTAAAGACTCCACGCCTATGAACCTGGCGGCAACAGTTCCGGTAACCCACCTGGAGAACCACTGGTTCCAACTGGATACTACCGCCAAGACCCTGCTCGACCACTTCGGTACCAGCACTCTGGAAGGCTACGGCTGCGCCCGGCTGCCGCTGGCTACTCAGGCTGCCGGTGCCATCCTGCACTACCTGCAGCAGACCCAGAAGGCCGTGCTGGGGCAGATAAGCCGGCTATCCACCTATGCCACAGACTCCTTTATGGCCCTGGATGCCACCACCCAGAGCAACCTGGAGCTCTTCCGCAGCAGCAGTACCGGAACAGTCAGCAATTCATTGCTCTCCGTCATAGACCTGACCCTAACGGCTATGGGCGGCCGGCTACTGAAGCGCTGGCTCGGCCAGCCGCTGCTCGATATCAAAGAGCTGCAAAGAAGACAGGCAGCCATCAGATGGTTTCACGATAACACCATAGCTCGTCGCCAGACATCTTCCCTGCTGGGCAAAATAGCTGACCTGGAACGCCTGATTAACCGGATAAGAGGTCAGATTGCCCTGCCCCGCGAGCTGGTGTCGCTAAGGCACGGCCTGGAGACTATTCCCAAACTGATAGAGACGGTTGAAGTTGATAGAGATAAAAGCTGGCTTATCAAAGGGCTGGCGCCCCACCCGGATGTGGCCGGCCTCATTGCAGAGGCCATCGAGGAACAGCCGTCGTCCAGCCTGGGCGAGGGTGGCGTCATCAGAAAGGGATTCAATGAAGAGCTCGATAGCCTCCGCCTGGCTGCTAGAAATGCCAAGCAATACCTGGCCGACCTAGAGCGGCAGGAGAGGGAAAAGACCGGCATCAAGTCGCTAAAGGTGGGCTATAACAAGGTCTTCGGCTACTACATCGAGGTCTCCCAGTCCAATCTGTCACAGGTGCCGGAAAGCTATATCCGCAAGCAGACACTGGTCGGTGGCGAACGCTTCTTCACCCCGGAGCTGAAAGAATACGAGTCCATGATTTTGAACGCCAGGGACAGAATCGCCGAGCTTGAGACAGAACTCTTCCGCCGGGTGTGCCAGCAGGTGGCCGCCGCCAGCGACGCCATTTTGAAGCTGGCCGGCGTCCTGGCCGAACTGGATGTTTTTACTGCGCTGGCCGAGGTCGCCATGCGTTACGGCTATGTCCAGCCAGAGATCAACACCGCCGATAAGATTGCCATCACCCAGGGCCGGCACCCGGTGGTGGAGAGGAGCCTGCTCAGAGGTGAGTTCGTCCCCAACGACACCCACCTATCCAGTGACGACGCCCAGCTAATCGTTCTCACCGGCCCCAACATGGCCGGCAAGTCGACCTACCGCAAGCAGGTGGCCATA
Organism: Dehalococcoidia bacterium; assembly: GCA_030643515.1. Taxonomy (GTDB): domain Bacteria; phylum Chloroflexota; class Dehalococcoidia; order Dehalococcoidales; family DAOWLH01; genus DAOWLH01. The sequence goes on from DAOWLH010000083.1 coordinate 2,671, forward strand.
ATCGTGCTGCTGGCCCAGATCGGCAGCTTCGTCCCCGCCGAAAAAGCCACCATCGGCCTGGTCGACCGCATCTTCACCCGTATCGGCGCCCGTGAGGACCTGGCCTCCGGCCAGTCCACTTTCATGGTAGAGATGGTGGAGACGGCCGGCATCCTTAACAACGCCACGCCGCGCTCACTGCTCATCCTCGACGAAATCGGGCGGGGCACCAGCACCTACGACGGCATGGCCATCGCCCGCGCCGTCTGCGAGTACATCCATAACTACTCCGGCCTGGGGGCGAAGACACTGTTCGCTACCCACTACCACGAGCTCACCGAACTGGCCGGCTACCTGCCCCGGATAAGGAACTTCAATATTGCCGTTGCCGAGGAGGCCGGTGATGTCATCTTCCTGCACAAGATTATCCCCGGCGGCGTAGATAAAAGCTACGGCATCCACGTCGCCAAGCTGGCCGGCCTGCCCCGGCCGGTAATCCACCGTGCAAGCGAGGTGCTTGAGGAACTGGAGGAAGAAGGCCGCGCAGCTGCCACATCTCCGCGGAAACACCGCCAGGAGGCGACCCGGCAGCTATCCTTCTTCGGCCACAAGCCGGAGGTCATAGCCCAGCTTGAAGGACTGGACATCAACTCGCTGACCCCCCTGGAGGCCATCACCCGGCTCTACGAGCTGCAGAAGAAGGCCAGGGAGGGGTGAGGGAAGGGCGTTTAGAGGGGCGAAGCCCCTCTTTTTCTTAGTCCCCCTCTCCTCGAGGAGAGGGGGACTAAGGGGGTGAGGTGAATACAATAAACCCACCCATATTGACACCACCCACCCTCAGCCCTAAAATACCGAGTTACAAGGTGCTATCTCAAGTGAAAAGGCCTGACCTGCTACCGCTGATTGCCATCTGGCAGTTCTTCACCGCCTTCGGGGCGCTGACCGGCATCGGTGCCATTGCCGTCTTCGCTTTCCCCGGGGTGGTTGCCGAGGTGTTTGGCCAGGCCATAGTCGGCGCCGTCTTCGGCCTGAGCCTGGCCGTGCTGGTACTGCTGCTGTATATCGGGCTGGCCGTGACCGGCGGCATCGGGCTGCTCAAGGGAAGGGAGTGGGGACGAAT
>DAOWLH010000096.1 GCA_030643515.1 Dehalococcoidia bacterium
CTGGCTATTTACAAGCTGCCCCAAGGGCTGCTAAAGTATGACTCTTGCACGGGTTTCTGATCAGAATCGTACAATTGTGGTATAATTATAGATGGGAAAGAAGATAGTTGCCACCAACCGCAAGGCATATCACAACTACCTGATTCAGGACAGTATTGAAGCGGGTATAGCCCTCACCGGCACCGAGATAAAATCTATCCGCCAGGGACGGGTGAGCCTGGGTGAAGCCTATGTCCGGCCTGAGGGTGGCGAGCTCTGGCTGCTGGGAGCGCATATTGCCCGCTATGAGGCGGCCAGCGTTTTAAGCCATGAGCCGACCCGGCGGCGGAAGCTGTTGCTGCACCGCCGGGAAATTACAAGCCTGACGGCTAAAATGGCCGAAAAGGGCTTTACCCTGGTTCCGTTGCGGCTGTATATTAAGGGTGGAATTGCCAAGGTCGAGGTCGCTTTGGCCAAGGGGAAGCGGCTGCATGATAAGCGAGAGTCCATCATGCGCCGTGAGGTTGACAGGGAGATAGGCCGCACCCTGAAGCAGCGACGGTAAAAAATAGTTGCTTTCTAGGGAAATCTATAAAATGGGGACGCGTGGTTTCGACAGGGGAGGTAGGCTACAGAATTGCAGGCTGAGGTGTCACCGCCCTCACTAAACAGGTGACAAAAATAACTGGCGAACCTGAACTGGTTCTTGCTGGCTAAAAACAGCTAGCACATCCAACCAGACCTCACCCCGACGGGTCGGGATTGGGTGCCGAAAGATCGGGGTGCCGCCATCGGGACGCCGGTAACGGTGGCGAAAGACAAATCGGCTGGCCTGGCCGGGCCTCGGTCAGCAGAGGTCGGCCGGGTGAGACTAAGAGCTGACTAAACCTGTAGCAGATTCTGGGCAGCCTCTTCTGGACGGGGAGTTCGACTCTCCCCCGTCTCCACCAGATTATTATTAGGGGCCGAGCGTGAGGCTCCTTTTGTTCTGTTAAGCATTTGCTTAACTTTTTTAGTCGCTTATTATTTCCTTTAGGGCTTTTATCATCTATATTGTGGATGGTTCGCTTTCGGTATCAATCCGCTCTTTCCAGAGACTAGTTTGGCTGAACCAGTATTGAAATGGTAGGTTGCCAGACGTATGTATCGCCAAAATCTTTCGCTGGATATATATCGCTCCATCGCAGGGTTGCTACATTATTGGATACTCTATATTTGCCGGAATCATAAAAACCTCCTCCAGCAAAATCTGGAATCACCCCATAGATTGGACGAGCTACTACTTCAACAGGTTGTTCTCTGTATACATTAAAAATGCCCTGGACGCTGTCTGTACAACCCCCTGAACTTGCATATCTATCGAATTGAACCCTCTCGCCGCCTGCTTTTATTATGGCAATTTCGATTTGTGCACCTGACCACATGATAGACGTTGGTGGTGTCTTCCCATCCGAGAAAGAAACGCAAACGTCTGCATTAACAATTACTTCCACGTAGTCTGGTTGGTCTATGCATCCCAAGTCAAACAGGACGTCGCATCCAGTATTTCCAATCAACACCAGCACTAGCAACAGTATAGTTATCATTACCCCTTTTTTCATTGCCATACTCCTTGAGACGTTGAGTTATAGGATAAATGAATTGTACTTGGTATTCAAGACACATCTAATCAATTTTAGTATACATAACCTCAGCGAATCATTATCTTTTCAGCGTTGGTGAAGTGTTAAGATACTATAATCAGGGGCTTCTCCTACCAGGGGAACCTTCGTAATTGGTGCTTAGAGCAGACATAACACTAATGATATATGGGTAGACTAGGAGAGGTGTGGGGGTGGAACATTCCATTGTTACTTCCGACATCCCCTCTGGCCAATATATTCAGCTTCAAGCCTTTTCTGCTAATTGCGCTGTTTGTCAGGGAGGCGATGGGCAAGGGGCATGGGCTTCTGAGTCGTGGGTTTCCGGCGTGTCATTGAGCGGCCTGTCCTTAGACCGGAGAGGATGTCTTTCTCGGTTTCTCGGTGGTTTGCCACCTTTCCACTCATCTTTGAGGTGGCACCATGCAATTGAAAAGAGAAGATCGCTTTAGATGCGCTAAGACCCTGGCATTCTTGCCGGATAAATGCCCGAAGACGCCGAATCACCCGCTTCACTAAAGGCGAAGACGCGGTAGTAATAGATTACACCAGCCACTGTTGTCGTATCGCTATATGATTCGGCATCAGCCGGTAATTGGACGATTACCACGTCGGTCTTAAAAGCGGTGTGCAGGGCTCTTTCGACGCGGTAACCGGTTTCTCTTGATGACCTGTCCTCCCAGGTCAGGTCTACCCTGTTGGCACTTACAATGCTTACCTGCAGGTTTTGTGGGCCTGCAGGTGGAGTTCCATCCGGGTCTGTGGCTCTCACTGCGATTTTCCAGACACCATTCGATTTCTCCATGTAGCACATCTGGTACTTATCTTCCTGCAAGCCTCTAGGCTGAATACTCAACTTATATCTGATATCGAGCCTGCCGTCTGCTAAAAGCGGATACTCCTTAAAATCAGACGGCACCAGTTTTACGCCAAGCGCCCGGCCCATCTCGAAACTCTCCATGTCCCTGGCAATGCCTGCTCGCCCGCTGAGGCCACGAAAGTTTTCTAAATAGAACCGCATCTTGAAATCAGCCGTCAGGTATTGGTCTGGAATGGTATAGCTGAAACTCTGCGGTATACTGCCTATCTTGTTGCTAAAGGCTTCTATGTTGTCACTCCAGTTGACGCCATCATCACCGGAAAAGGCAAAATAGAGGGTATCATCGGGTTCAAGACTACCAAATTCCCATTGTTCCCAGGAGACGGTGACCGTCTGTCCGGAGTAGGAACTCAAGTCCAACTTTGATTGAAGTGTTAAATACCTGTTGGTTGCATCGCCGTCATGATGACCGTAAAAGGCATCATCGTCGATTTGCCAGTCAGCACCGGCTGCCCAGTTACCGAAGTCGGTCCCGCCGTCGCTAAATATGGTGTCAGATGCACTTATGGTTATGTTGTCAATATAGGCTCGCTCATCTTTGTCGTCATAGGCCGGCCCCAGGTAGCTGAGGCACTTTTCAAGATCGTAGGAATTGAAAGCGTTCCAGAAGTCAATAATTACCTGTTTGCCGAGCTCGGCATCCGGAGACAGCGGTTGCTGGTCCAAGGATGTGCTATCCTCTGAAGAACAGCTGGGCAGGAGTAATACTAGGGAGATTGCGCCAATTAATACTGGTCTGGGTATGCTCATGTATCTGTCAATTATAGCCTAACGGTTGGGTTGAATCAATTTAGCTTGTTGCGGGATGGTGATGTAGCCGCCTTTTGAGCTATAGGCGGATGAACATTTGGTTGCGTTAGTCCCCAATATCTCCAACTTTATCTAAACGAATATGTGTTTCGTTATAACTATCGCAAGGCAGAAGTTCCCATGTTTAAGATATTCTTTTCTCGGATTTCTTGATGGGTTGCGATGTCTCAGCAAGTATTTTACGGAATTGCTTTTTGTATTATGATTTTTCCTGCTAATCTTCTTTTTGTATGGGCTTGTCTCGGTGCCGATGGAGGAAGCTGCGTCTCTACGCGCTGCCTGTCAGCGCCCGCTCCAGCACTTCTTTTATCTCCGGGGCCTCTTTTATCAGCTCCTCCAGAGGTACTTCCTCTCCGCTTGTGCGAAAAGCTCTCGGGGTCTTTAACGAGACCACTATTACCGCCAGCGGCTGCTTGATACCCATAAAAGCGCTGCCTGCCCTTGTTGACCAGCGCCTCAGGGAGACCCGGTTGACCGGTATCAGCGTTTGACCGGCTGCCGAAACCGGGCCATCAACGATTATCTTGTTCATCTCCATTTTGGAAATACCACTTTTTTTATAACTCTTAGAGTCGGTAGTGAGAAGATAAACCTGAGAACCGGAATCACCAGCCGGATGGGCAGCAGTCTTACCGCTGCCTGAGCATGACCTTCCAGTATGGCCGCTCCTTCAAAAGAGGGCTGTATCAGGATATGGCGTCTTGTTGAAGCCGGCAGGAGGATTAAAGATGGGCCGATGACAGCCATGAGAAGTCCGGTATCGGCCGGGTCATCAAGCCCCACCTTGAAATCTGCCCTTGCCCGCCTTATCTTAAGAGAGCCGAGTACATCAGTCACCAGGATTTTGAGCTGCCCCGGTAGTCCCCTGGTCCGTATTATGTTGATGAAGTCCCGGGCCCCTATCCTCTTCTTCTTCCTCTGCTTTTCCGGTTTTACAGGTCTGGCCTTTTTCTTGCCCTTTGCCATTTCCCTGCTGACCAGACCAAAGAGCCACTTCAGCTTCAGGCTGAACCTTGTACCGCTGCCGACATCAAGGCGCAGGGCCAGTTCAAGTGGTATGCTGAGAAGGAGCAAAAAGAGTACTGCCAGGCTGGCCAGAGCTACGATTAGCCACAACCGCTTATGCCTCTTTTCCCTCTTTTCCCTTTTTCCCTTCCCACCACTTTTCCATAAACTTCTCCATGGCGTTGGGGACAGCCTCGCCTATCCTTCCAATGGCGGTGGCCAAACTGCCCATAATCGGCTCTATCCTGACGCCTTCTTTGCCGATGATGATGACGGCCACCGGCTTTACCCCGGCACCGCCACCAGTGCCGGCTCCGGTGCTATCGCCCTTTTGCTTGTTGCCTTTACCGGAGCCGGCCACGACACCAAAGCCAAAACCGATGCTTATCAGTGGGATTAAGGTATTGCCCTCAAATGTCATTGGCTCCCCGACCACGGTCTTGGTGCTGAGCACCTTTTCAATTTCCTCAAGAGTCGTTCTAACAACGCTTTCGACTTCTGCCATAAAGCACCTCCTTAATGGTATGTTTACATTATGGCGCACCGGTAATAACAAAGTAATAAAAAAAAGGGGGAAAAGATTGAAAATATATGACATTTAATAGCTGATTTAAGCAGCCTTAACCAGAACCCGCACGTCCCCCTGCCGCCGGGTGGTCCCTTCCCGGTCAAGATGGCTTAGTAGCGGGATGCTATATTTACGGCTGAAACCGAACAGCGAGTGCACATCCTGAATGGAGATTTTGCCCTTTTCCTTAAGAAAGCTGATTATTTCACTCCTGAAACTCTGGTAGTGGCTCTTCTCCAAGAGGATGCCGTCGGGAAGTTCAACGAGCATTCCTTGCTGGCACATGAAGCGGACTACATTCTCGCTGTCCGGTATCTGGGTGGCTATTTCTTTCAAGGCTGGTGGACTGCTGAGGTTGTTTTTAAAAAGTGCCCTAATGCTTCTCACTGTGGCTTCCTGCTGCGCAGAAAGTCTGGGCTGATGTGATGCCAGGGAGACGGTATCCTCCCGGCGGACTATTTTTTTGGCGTCAATCAGGTTGGCTACCGTCTGGTTGAAGGTTTCCCTGGGTAAGTCCAGGTAGCTCTGGAGCACCGCCTGGGACAGGCCTTTTTTCAGAGGGTTGGCCTGGTGCTCCTCATGCAGGAGGTTGAGGAAATCTTCGGTCTGCTTTTGCCAGTGGCCGAGGTCAACGAGGTATGAATCGGTTGCCACCAGCTTCTTAAGCTCCTCAAGCTGGACAACATGGCGGGCTATCTCTGCTTGTGAGTATAAACTTTCCTTGAGCAGCCCGGCGCGCTCAAGGTATTTGTTTTTTTCCAGTTCTGACAGAATTAGTGGCCCCAGCTCAAGGTTCCTTCTCCGGCTCAGGAATGGAATTACCTTATCCAGGTCTCTTCGCCTGTGCTTGGTGGCGAAGGGGTCCAGTATGATGCCGCCGCCAACGGTTTCGGCGGGCGATTGCCGCCTCAGGACAAAGTGCTCCCCGATAAAAGTGGCCACGTCCTGCTCAAAACGGATTTGGGCCAGCACTGGCTCCGGTGACCGGGTGGCCTTTCTCTCGAGGAGTGTTAACCTCGCAATAAGCTCCCTTGTTCCCAGGTAGACCATCAGCTCGCTGTTGCTCTTTAAGGGGACTTCCAGCTGTGGCAGCGGCCTTACTTCAGCGTCAACTATACGGGCTGTCCTGGCTGTATCCGCCAGCACGATGTCGCCCCGCCTGAGGCTATCTTTTTTAACGCCGGTCAGGTTGAGGGCTACCCGGCTACCCGGCTGGGCGCTATCCACCATATGTTTGTAGCTCTGGATGGTACGGATGTGGGCCGCAAGTCCTGAGGGAGAAATGGATACGTCATCACCGGTAGACAGGCGGCCGTAGCTCAAAGTCCCGGTAACGACGACGCCGCTACCCTTCATGGTGAAGACGCGGTCTATAGGCAGCCGAGGCTTGCCGATGTCCTTTCTGGGAACAATTCGGGCCGCCAGCCGGGCAATGGCCTGCCTAAGCTCCGGCAGTCCGGCGCCGGTTTTACTGCTGACCCTTACTATCGGAGCGCCAGCCAGGCTGGTCTGGGCCAGCCTTTCGTTGATATCTTTCTCTACCAGCTCCAGCCATTCGGCGTCGTCGGTCAGGTCAACCTTGGTCAGTGCCACCAGGCTGTGCTTGATACCGAGAAGGTCCAGTATCTGCACGTGCTCCTCGGTTTGTGGCATCCAGCCGTCGTCGGTGGCGACCACCAGCAGGGCGGCGTCAATGCCAGAAAGCCCGGGAACCACATTGCGGACGAAGTGTTTGTGACCGGGGACATCAACAAAGCCGACGGTTTCCCCGGAGTCTAGCTGCATCCAGGCAAAACCCAGGTCTATGGTCATGCCGCGTCTTTTTTCTTCGGGTAACCTGTCCGGGTCTATGGAGGTCAGCGCCTGGATCAGGGCCGACTTGCCGTGGTCAATGTGACCGGCGGTGCCAAAGGTCAGCATAATAACTATCCCGTTTCGGCCGAAACCTCTTTGATTATTGCCACTATGGTTTTATCCTGGGAGGGCAGGACGGTGCGCATATCTATTAGCAGGTGCTTGCCGCTGGTCCGGCCAATGATGGGCAACCTCGCCAGGCGCAGGCTCTGAGCAAAATCCTCTACCGGGCACTTTGGCTCGATAGCCACCAGCCTGCTGGCCAAGCCCTGCTCCGGCATCGAGCCACCACCCACCATGCTGGTTCCGTCCCTGACCCTGGTCTTTATACCGGCCCGGGTGAGCCTTTTGGTGATGGCCTGGGCCCTGGCATCGAGCTGGGCCAGTGTTGCCGCCATCATCTGCCAGACCGGAATCTCGGCGACCGCTTCTTTTGCAAGGTAGTGTTTTACAGTGGTTCCCAGGGCTGCCGCCGACAGCTTGTCAATACGGATAACGCGCAGTAGCGGATGGCTGCGGAGTATGTCAAGATAGAGACTCCTGCCCAGTATGATGCCGGCCTGAGGCCCACCCAGCAGCTTGTCCCCGCTAAAACAGACCAGATCTGCCCCATCAGCCAGCGCTTCCTGAACAGTTGGCTCGTGCCTACATCCAAAGTCTTCGGTGTTGAGAAGGGCACCGCTGCCAAGATCATAGACCACCGGCAGGTTGCATTTTGCCCCCAGCGCTTCTAGCTGGGGGATGGTGGCCGCGTGGGTAAAACCGCTCATGGCAAAATTGCTCTGGTGTATCTTGAGCAGCAGGGCTGTCTTATCGCTTATCGCCTGTTCATAATCTTTAATGTAGGTCTGGTTGGTGGTGCCCACTTCCCGGAGGCAGACGCCGCTCTGTTCCATAATCTCAGGCACCCGAAAGCCGCCGCCAATCTGCACCAGTTCCCCTCGTGAAATAATAACCTCCCTGTCGTGGGCCAGCGCTACCAGGATGAGCAGCACGGCGGCGGCGTTGTTGTTGACCACTACGGCAGCTTCGGTTCCTGTCAGAGCGCAGAGCAGCTTTTCGGCTTCTTGTGCCCTGTGGCCGCGTTTGCCCGTTACCAGGTCTGTTTCCAGGTTGCAGTAGCCGCCAGCGAGGCTGGCCACTGAATCCAGCGCCTGGGTGGAAAGGGGTGCCCTGCCCAGGTTGGTGTGCAGGATAACACCGGTGCCGTTAATTACCGGATTTAAGAAACCGGGCCAGATACAGCTCAACTGCTGCTTGATGAGGTTGAATATGGCGGTTATTGAAGGGCAGATATCACCCTGGCTGATTTGCCTGCGGATACCGGCTAAAACCTGCTGCGTTGCCCGGGAAACCAGCACACGGGGGTAACGCTCTATCTCAGCCTGGATATCAGCAGCTTCTAAAACCTTCTCTACGGAAGGCAGTTTACGCAGTTCCCGGTTAATAGAATCCTTATCTCTGGCATTCACGCCTGTCATTTTACTATAATCTGGACTCTTGGCCCTTTTACCACCTGCCCGACGATGGCTGCCTGCTCATCACTGCGTCCCCTGATGCGCTCCAGCATCTCATCCGCTTTATCCGGCGATACCGCAATCAGCAGGCCTCCGGAGGTCTGGGGGTCATAGAGGATGGTCATCATGTCTTCGTCAACCCGGCTGCCATCAACCATGTGGGAGCGAAACTCCTCATTGTTATAGTAGCCCTCGGGCAGGATGCCCATTTCATCTTTAAGTTCCCGGACCAGCGCTTTCAACCCTTTTGCCAGAGTCCCGTCGTCGCAGGCAATCAGGGGAACCTGGTCGCTGTATATCTCTATCGACGCTTCGCTTTGTTCCGCCATCTCGCTGGAATGACCGATGAGGGCAAAACCGGTTACATCTGTCATGGCACTTATACCGCCAACCTCCAGGGCGGCCTCGGAGGCATCCCTGTTCAAGTGAATCATTACTTCGGTGATTGTTTGCACTGCTTTTTGCCCCACCATTCCCAGCTTGTAGGCGGTGGAGATAAGGCCGATACCCACCGGCTTGGTCAGTATCAGCTTGTCTCCGATATTGACGCCGCCCTTGGTGATTACTTTTTTGGGATGAACCAGGCCGGTTACTGATAGGCCGAACTTGACATCCTCATTCCTGACGCTGTGGCCGCCGATTAAGGCTACATTGGCCTCGTTGCAAATGTCCAATCCACCTTTCAAGATTTCGGTCAATACCGACATATCCAGTTTCTTTTCCGGGAAGCAGACGACATTCATCGCTGTAATGGGTCTTGCTCCCATGGCCCAGATATCGGATAATGAGTTGGCGGCGGCAATCATGCCAAAATCATAGGGGTCGTCAACCACCGGGGTGATGTAATCCAGATGCTGGACGATGGCGGTATCATCATCCAGCCTGACTACTCCGGCATCATCCGGCTTATCCAGGCCGACTATAACATCCGGATATTTGGGTATCGTGAGGCCGCACATTGCTTTGTCTAAGTCACCCGGACTTAGTTTGGCAGCTCAGCCGGAGTACTGGGAGTATGCGGTGAGTTGGACATCGGTTTGAGCCATTCGTCTTTCCTCCTTAATTTGGCTTATAAGCATAGTCTGCATCACAGTAATGCTGGCGGAGGGGGAGGGAATCGAACCCCCCGCAGCAATATTAATTGCCGCCAACGGATTTGAAGTCCGCAAGGCCCACCAGAGCCTATCCGCCTCCTCCGGAATTATAGCACAAAGCAGACGGAATCGGCACTCTGCGCTCGCCCCTGGTGGCAGCGGTATTAGTGTAGCAATAGAATATCTTATCCGTCAACCAAATTGCTTTTATAGGCTGACCATGGTTGTTTTCAAGGATATTCGCCGGCTCTTCATAGATGGTCTAATTTGACTTTTCAGACCAAAAGTGATAGCCTGAAATTAGGAGGCAAGGAGTTTTCCTCCTCCAATATGGTGTAAGGGGGGTGTATGATGAAGGTTCTGTTTTCTTTGTTATGCCGCTGGATGTTTCCTCGGCAAAGCTCCTCGCTGGCAGGGGGGCAGTAGAGCACCATAAGCTGTCAGTGCGGAGCCGAGGAAGGTTTCTAAGCTCCTCGTATGTTTAAGGCTCCTGTTTGGGGTGGAGATATCTGGCCGATGACCAGGCGGGAGGAGTAGGAAGCGAATTTATAGACCCTGAGAAGGATTTCTCAGGGTCTATTGTATTGGAATCATCTTCCAGATACCAGCGACCACATGGAGCGCAGAAACTTCAGCTTCCTCGGTCCCATGGGCATCTCCAGTTCACCCCGCTCATTGGCCCGGAGGGCGTTTATTTTGTCCACCTGTGGCTTCAGGGCTTCAAGCTCTTCCGGGTTGCCTGACCCTATCTCGTCAATGCGCTGCTCCAGTTCCATGGCGGTGTTGATTCGCAACTCCTGGGTCTGGGCCATCTGCGGTGAAATAAGGCCGTACTTTGCCTTAAGACGGGTAAGGCGCAGGATGGCCTGGTAGGTAGTGTCTATAATCTGCTGGCGTGTCATCCACCGCGTCTCGTAGTTCAGGGTGAACCGCCAGCTCGGCGCCAGCAGTGCCTGGCGGTGATCCTCCAGCGTTCGTAGAAGGATGTGATAGCCGTAGCGCTCCGGCTGTTCGTAGGCGAGACTGCCCGGGTCGAGGAAGGGTGCCAACGGGCCGATGAGCAGGGAAAGCCTCTTGTCCCCCTTGAATCTTTCCAGCAGGTGCTGGCAGTAGTCAACCGTTTCCAGTACTGACTGTGGTGTCTGCTGGGGCAGGCCGACCATAAAGAAAACATCAAATCGGCTGCAGCCGGCATCAAGGGCGTCGGCGATGGTTTGCTCCATGTCTTCGTTTGAGTAGTGTTTGCCGGCGGCTTTTCGCACTTCCGGGTCGTGAGATTCCGGCGAAATCTCAAGGCAAAAATCGGGCGCCGCCGCCGCCAGTTTCTTAAGGAATTCGCTGGAAGCCGGGCGGAATACCTCCAGCATCAGCCGGTTTTTGACCCCGTTGCGGGCGAGGATATCGAGAAGCTCGTCGGCCGGGGCGTCGCCCGGTTGCCTGATGTCGCCCAGTATGAAGATGGGGCCATGGCTGAAGCGGCCGATGTTTTTTATGTCGCGGGCAATATTCTGCGGCGAGCGAAATACCGTCTTTTGCCGGTTCAGGAAGTGCTTGAAGGCAGCATTGGAGCCACCGCAGATGACGCAGTTATGGTTACAGCCGCGGCAGGTGAATACGGCGGTAACCGGGTAGCGCAGCCAGCCCTTAAAGGGGACGACGCTGGCCAGGTCGCGGTGCCTGACGACAGAGCGTATCATGCCGTGGTAGGGATCAACCATGATGTCGCTGATGTCATCCGGGACGTGGCTCAGCGGGTTGTCCCGCAGCTGTCCCTCCCCGTCTTTCCAGGCAAGGTTGGGCACTCTTTCTGGCGGCCGACCGTTCTTAACCGCTTCCATCAACTGGCGCAGTGGCTCTTCGGTTGAGTCCCCGCGCAGAACGAAATCTATCTGGGGATAGTCGAGGAGTTCCTTGTAAAAATACGATGCCGAGAAGCCACCGATGACCACTTTTGACTCAGGGTGACATTTCTTTACCACCTTTGCCACCTCAACAGCCCCGTGGGCGTGTACCATCCAGTGCAAATCAATGCCGAAAAGCGGTGCGTTGAGCTTGCACAGCATCTTCTCGGCATCGAAGTCTTTGCTTGCCAGCATTCGCCCGGCCAGGTTGACAATGCGCACCCGGTATCCTGCCCGCTCCAGGTATTCGGCCAGGCTGGTCAGGCCGAAGGGGTACATCTCAAAGACCGGACTTGCCGGAACCAGGTCGCTGACCGGCCCGTAGAGGATGGTCTTCTTGCGGAAGTCATAGACGTGGGGTGCATGCAGCAGAACTAGGTCACTCTTGGGCATTACAACCGGGTATCCCTCCATTTTGCTTGGTGGCTATATGGATGCTGGTAGCACCGAGTAAATGCCGGCAGAAGCAAACCTGGCTGAAGCCGGCCCGGGATAACAAATCCGTGAGCTCCTCAGGGGAGTAAAAGCCGGCTGCCGACTCTGACAGGTAGCGGTATCCTTCCTGGTTGCCTGATATAAATGCGCCCAGCCGGCAAACAATTTGCCTTAGATAGAAGTGGTACAGGCTCTTTATCAGCCTTGATTTTGGCTGGGATGTTTCCACAATGACGAGTCTGCCACCGGGCTTGAGCACCCGCAGCACCTCTGCCAGGTATTGCTCTATAAGCGGGTTATTATAGCTGAGGTTACGGAAAGCAAATGATATGGCGATGCTGTTAAAGTTGTCTTCGGGAAAGGGTAAATTGGCGGCATCGGCATAGACGAAACAGGGCTTGGGACTAATGCCGCTACTCCTTGCCTTCTGTTCGGCTACCGCCAGCATGGGCTGGCTAAAGTCGACACCGGTCACCGTTGTCCCGTCCCGGGAAATCCGGCAGATCTCCATTGTCAGGTCTCCGGTGCCGCAGCACAGGTCCAGCACTCTACCGGGATTGCCAGCCAGGCACTCTCTGGCAGCTCTCCTTCGCCAAATCTGGTCGAGACCGAGGGACATTATGCGGTTGATAAGGTCGTACCGGTGTGGTATGGCGTCATATATCTGGTGGAGGAACCGGCTCTGGGCAGCCTGGTAGCTCATGCTCTAAAAAACCCTGGCGAGAACGTAGCCCAAGCCCATCAGCAACTGAGTGAATATCACAACCATTACATTGCTGGCCAGGGCAGGGACCAGCCTGTCCATTTGTTGGTAACTGAGGGCGCCCCGGATAGCTTTGATGGCCATCGGGATGGTGAGCAGGGCCAGCAGCGAAAAGGCGGGCATAAAGTCGGTGACTACGCCGACGATTATCCATAAATAGACTAGGACTGTCAGGAACGAATAGACGGCAGCTGCCTTGGCTCCTCCGATAAAAATGGGTAGAGAGCGACGGCCGGCTTTCTTATCGGCTTCAATATCGGGCAGCTCATTCAGCAGGAGGAGGTTATGTACCAGGATTCCGGATGGTATCGAGGCGAAAATGGCCTCCTGCGTGAAGCCGCCGGTCTGGATGTAGTAAAGCCCCAGTATGGCCAGGGCGCCCAGGCCCAGGCCGGGAGCCCATTCCGCCCAGCCCATCTTGAGGATGAATGGGGTATACAGAACGATGCAGGCAGCACCGAAGAGTAGCAGCCACAGCAGGGCCAGGCCGCTGGTAATAACGAAGTAGATGCCGATGGGTACTATGGCCAGCAAGCTACCCAGGCCAAGCCAGAGGGCTTGTTTTGGTTTTATAAGTCCGGCTGGCAGGACACCGCTGCCGCCGCTGAAGGGCGTTTTATTGGTGTCGAAGTCCACCCCGCTCTGGTAGTCGTGGTATTCATTGAGCACGTTGACGCTGATGTGGGCCAGCAGTAGTCCCAGGAAGGCCAGTAAGGCGTGCCCCAGGTGGAAGAAACCGTTATACCAGGCGATGCTGGTGCCCAAAAAGGCCAGTGCTACCGGGAGAGTCAGGAAGGGAGCCCTTATTAATAGAAGCCATTTCTTAAGACCCAAAGCTCCCAACCCCCTTTTCGGCTGTCCCTGATAGCTTCAAGACACTGAGCAACAGTTATCAACTCTTGGCGGTGTTACCACCAGGGTTTTAATGATCGCCCCTTTTTTGTTGTAGTAATCTTACTTCGTCACCCACCTTGGCGTCAAGCAGAGAGCTGGCGTTGCCCCCTTTAAGGGACACTTCCAGATAGCCCGAGGAGCCAATCAGGGCGACCAGCCCGCTTCCTTCGGCGTAGGTGCGGCAAAGTCCCGAAATAAGGCGCTGGCCTATCTCGACAGCAACCGACTGCTCCCGCTGGGTTATATCCTCACTCCTTATATTGGTGGTAAGGTTGCCGAAGCTGTCGGTATGCAGGATGTGGCCCAGTAGCGAGCCGTCGGGCCTGGTGACCGGCCGCGGCTGGGGAAGCATCTCCACCGAGCTAACCGGCTCACCGAACTGTATTGGTGGGAAGCCCAGGGAAAGGAGGGCGGCTACCGGGGCGAAGACGTCTCGCCCGTGGAATGTAGGGCTCACCGGTGACCTCCAGAACTCGGGTTTGTTAATGTGGACGATTTCTATATCCGCCCCCGGCTTCAACCCTCCCCTTATGGAGACCACTCCCTTCTCGGGTACCGGACGGGCTAAGGATTCTTGAATGATATAGCTTAATACGCCGTTGTCGGGGGCAACAAACAAGCCCCGAGATGTCTTTAGTATGATAGCCCGGCGCTCGGTTCCTACTTCGGGGTCAACCACAACCAGGTGGATGGTCTTCTTGGTAAAACACGGGTACACCGTGCTTAAGATAAAGGCGGCCTGGGCGATATTCTGGGGCTTTATGGTATGGCAGATATCAACCAGCTTGGCATCGGGATTGATACCCAGTATTACCCCCTTTATTGATGCCACATAGGCGTCCTGCAGCCCGAAATCAGTGGTTAGCGTTATTACGGAACTCATATCCAACCATACCGGGTATCAGCTAAGCCCGAGTATTAATAGCGAGATGGTAATGAACAGCACCACCAGCACGATGGTCATCTGGAAAAATGTCTTTTCCACGCCCCTCCTCGTCCGGTAGACGGTATCCGGCTGGCCGAAGATACCCCCCAGGCCACCGCCTCTAACCTGGAGCAGGAGAACCAGCACCAGTGCTACCGAAAGCACCATCTGAGCTATTGTCAAATAGGTCTGCATCTTGTTTTCATCCTTCCCGTAGCCTTTTTTCTAATACCTTGCTGGCCATGCCGGGATTAGCCCTTCCCCTGGTGGCCCGCATCATCTGACCGACAAGGAATTTTAACGACTGCATCTTGCCTGATTTGTAGTCGGCAACTGCCCCGGGATTGGAGGAGATAACCTCCCCGGCTATCTCCTCCATCTCCTGGCGGTCGCTTATCTGCCCCAGCCCCTTCCGGGCGATAATTTCGGCGGCATCCTTGCCCGTCTGGAACATCTCCTCAATAATTGACTTGGAAGTTGCCGTGCTAATATCACCCTCCGCGTTTAAGATCAGTAACCTGACAAAGCGGTCGGGGCTGACCTTCTCTCTGAAGTCAGCGATGTCTGCGTTGCCGGCATTTATAATGCGGCTGACCTCGCCCAAAAGCCAGTTGCCCACCTCTTTTGCTCCCTTATCCGGGGGCAGTTTGCCGTATGCTTCTGTCTTCAACGAATCTTCAAAGTAATCGGCCATTGCCCTGGAAGCGGTCAGCAGCCTGGCGTCGTAGAGGGGCAGACCGTATTCGGTCATGAAGCGGTTGCGCCTGGCTTCCGGCAGCTCGGGCAGTTTGGCTCTAATTTCTTCCACCCAGTCACGCTTGATTACCAGCGGCGGCAGGTCCGGCTCCGGGAAGTAGCGGTAGTCATGGGCGTACTCCTTGCTCCGCTGGGCTACTGTCTTCCCCTCATTCTCAAGCCAACCCCGCGTTTCCTGCACCAGCCTTTTGCCCTCGGCGGCTGCCTTCCGCTGCCTTTTAGCCTCGTATTCCAGCGCCCGGTAGACCGCTTTGAAGCTGTTCATGTTCTTGACTTCAATCTTGGCTAGCGTTTCTCTGCTACCTAGGGGGCGAATGCTGATGTTGGCATCGCAGCGGAAGCTACCCTCCTCCATGTTGGCCGCGGAGACACCCAGGTAGCGCAGGATACTGCGCAGCTTGATGAGATATTGCCGGGCTTCTTCCGGGGAGCGCATGTCAGGCTCGCTGACAATCTCCATGAG
Source organism: Dehalococcoidia bacterium (assembly GCA_030643515.1). GTDB lineage: Bacteria > Chloroflexota > Dehalococcoidia > Dehalococcoidales > DAOWLH01 > DAOWLH01. The sequence continues at coordinate 15,485 of DAOWLH010000096.1, forward strand.
CGGTGCCCCGGAGCGGTTTACATCCACCAGGCTGTAAGAGCCATCAGGCAAATCGCGGTGCAGCAGCTTGGCCACATCCTCCTCCAGGTGCACACGGGTTATGTTTATACTTTTTTTGTGACTGTTTATGTCCACGGGCAGGCAACCGTTAATTCCAAAGGGGGCGTCATACTGCGAAATCTGGTAGCCCTTCATCAGGTCGGGGTAAGGGTAATTCTTGCGGTCAAATTTGGCGTATTCGGCGATTTCGCAGTTGAGTGCCAGGGCGGTCATTATGGTGTATTCCACCGCCTGCCGGTTGATGGTGGGCAGGACGCCGGGCATACCCAGGCACACCGGGCAGACGTGGGTATTGGGCTCGGCATAGGCATAGTTGGTGCTGCAGCGGCAGTACATCTTGCTTTTGGTTGTCAGCTGGGCATGTACCTCAAGCCCGATGATAGTCTCGTAATCCATATCTAAAACCCGTATGAGCTCACCCAGTATAGCAAGGTTGGCAATTGGCTGACAAGGAAAACGGGGCAAACTATGTGGCAACGGGCGGGAACGTGCTCTGCCGGGAGAACATTGCAGTACGTCAGTTTTGTATGACATCAACCAGCAGGTAAAGTTGCAGCGGGGGCTCCGCCTGGTCATTTGTATATAGTAAAAACTCTACTTTTTTATCCCCGCCGGTATGCTGTGGAGTAAAACCAATCTCTGTCTCGTATTTCTCATCATGCTCAAGGGTCACCCGGTCCAGCCCGGCGACAACAACCCCGTCTATCACCACCTCTACCCGATATGTCATCGTCTGGTCCTCGTGGTTAGCAATGCCAACAATGACGCCGGCCTCTTGCCCAGCCACCAACTCCTTCTGAAGACTGTTGGCGGTACCGTCGGGCCCGAGGAGATAAAACTCGGTGAACTCCTCTCCGCTTTTGGGCAAAGTGGCCCAGTAGGCTGTGACAGCGATCACTCCCAGCACCACCACTCCCAGAAAAACCGGCAAAATAAGATTTCTGATGTTTCTGATGGCCAGTATCCCCCTTATTTAACGCCCATAGTATATTATAAACCGGCGCCGGTGGCTAATCCTTGCCTGCAAGCGGTGCTTGGATGGCACTTGACAAGGGTGGGGCGGCTGTCTATACTGCTGGTAAGATAAATAGAAAAAGCTGGGAACGAGACTAGTATGCCCCCAGCGAGGCTCAGAGCGCCGGGTAAGATGTGAGCTGGCGCCAGGCGCAGGGGTTGAATGGACTCGGGAGCTGCAAACCGAAAGGGATTTTCCCAAGTAGGCTTTGACGGAGGGGGTACCGTTACCAGAGCCCGGGGTATTGCCTTAGAATACTGAGGCTGTGCCCGGAAGAGATGGTTGCCAAAAATGGTAATCAACTAGGGTGGCACCGCGAAGGATGACCCCTCGCCCCTATGGGTGAGGGGTTTTTAATTGCAACATTGGGGGAGGTTACATGTATTATCCCACATTAGAAGAGGTTAAGAAACATAGGAA
>DAOWLH010000077.1 GCA_030643515.1 Dehalococcoidia bacterium
AAAACGAGGGGCATAGAGGACCTCAATCTGGAGATTGAAGTCGGTGAGATTTTCGGTTTTCTTGGCCCCAATGGCGCCGGCAAGACGACGACCATTCGCCTGCTTTTAAATCTTATCCGTCCCACCCGCGGGTTTGCTAATATCTTTGGTATTGATATCCGTCAGAACTCCCTGGAAATCCGACATCGCCTGGGGTATGTGCCCGGCGATGTCGTGCTCTATGACGGCATGACCGGAATGGATTATCTCAGGCTGATGGGGAGCTTCCGCCGTAACCATGATGGTCACCGCCTGCGTGAGCTGCAGGAGCGGATGGATCTGGATTTATCTCGCAAGGCCAGGACCTACTCCAAAGGCATGAAACAGAAGCTGGCCATCATACAGGCGTTTATGAGTGACCCGGAGCTGCTTATATTGGACGAACCGACCCTGGGACTTGACCCGTTGATACAACGCCAATTCTATGACCTTATGCTGGAGGAGAAGAGTCACGGCAAGACCATATTTCTTTCCTCACACATCCTTCCTGAAGTGGAGCGGGTATGTGACCGGGTTGGCATAGTCCGTAAGGGACACCTGGTGGATGTTGAGAGAGTGGATACGCTCAAGCATAAGAAAGTGCGGCGCATGGAGCTAATCCTGAGCCGGGAACTGGCCGAAGATGAAATCAAGCTGGAAGGGGTTGACATCATCAGCATTAGTGGTAGAAGGGTGGAGCTGAAGGTGCATGGCGATGTGCCTAAATTGCTGGCGCAACTGTGCCGGCTACCGGTAGAAGACATGTCTTTCCCTGAGGCCAGCCTGGAAGATTCTTTTATGGAGTTTTACGGGGAGGAACAGACTTGAGCTGGAGCCTGTTTATCAGCAATCTAAAGCTTAGCCGCTGGGGAATAATATCCTGGGCAGTCATACTGTTTCTATATGGCCTACTCACCCTGTATATTTACCCCTCCATCTCCGGCTCAACCAGTGCCATCCTGGAGTATATCAATTCGCTGCCCGAGGTTCTTAAGGCCGCCTTTGGCTACGGGGATGCCGACATTGTAACCATGACGCCGGATATCTTTGTTACCATGGAGTTTGCCGTCCTATGGCCGCTCTTAATTGGCGTCTATGCCATATTTTCAGGCATCAGTATCGCCCGTGAGTCCGAGCGCGGAACCCTGGATTTGCTGGTGGCTCAACCCATTCGGCGGTATCAGGTAATCATCAGCAAGTTTGCTGTTTTCTTCATGGGGGCGGTGGTAATTGCGGCCGCTTCTCTGCTTGGTTTGATGGCCGGTGCCGCCCTGATTAATGAACCGGTGAATATCGGTAGCCAGTCACTGATACTGGCGGAAGCTCTGCTCTTTGTGCTTGCCGTTGGTGGTTATACCCTGCTGCTGGCAGCGTTACTCCTGGAGCCCAGGAAAAGCCTGCTGCTGGCCGGTGTCATCACCGCGGCCATGTATATCATCAATTTCATGGTGCCCATTCTGGACCCCGCTGTTGAATGGATAAAGAACATCTCTTTGTTCAACTACTACCAACCGCAGCAGATTGTCAACACTGGCTCTCTGGATGGAACGGCGGTGGCCGTCTATTCAGGGGTAGCCGTGATATCTTTTGTAATGGCTGTGCTGATTTTCCAGCGTCGCGATATAGCCTGATAAACTACGGCAGAGGCTGTCGAAATAACGGTTTTGCTTGTCCGCCACAACCCAGCATGATGCGTTATCGCTTGAAGTGCCAGAGGAATCTGTTATGCCTGTAGCTAACGAGCTTGTTGGTATTACACCGAAACAGGGCATGTTATTGACCATCGGTGTTTTTGACGGTGTGCATCTTGGCCATCGGCAACTGCTTTCAATCCTGGTTGAGCAGGCAAAACAGCAAGAGTTGATAAGCGGCGTTATTACTTTCAGGCAGCACCCCCAGAAAGTACTCAGGCCCGGGATAAATACACCCTTTCTGACAAATCTTACGGAGAAAATCAAGTTGCTCAAGGATGATGGGGTAGATGTTGTCATTCCTCTTTCTTTTACCCTGGAGCTGGCCCAGACCGGTGCCGGCCCTTTCATCGGCCTGCTTATGGAGCATCTCAAAATGCGCGGACTGGTGCTCGGGCCGGACTTTGCCCTGGCCAGAAACCGGGAGGGCGACATCGATGCGCTGCGAGCTTTAGGGCAGAGGCTGGGCTTTGGTCTGACGGTCGTCCCCAAAGCTAAAATCAATGGTGAAGTGGTAAGCAGCACTGCTGTCAGGAATGCTATAACCGCGGGTGATATGAATAAAGCTTACAGAATGCTTGGCCGCTACTATAGCCTGGAAGGTAGCGTCGTCAGCGGTGTTGGCCGCGGTGCCGAGATGGGTTTTCCAACAGCAAATCTGGATTTGGAGCCGGAGCGGGCGCTGCCGGCTGATGCTATCTATGCCAGCTGGGCCTATGTTGACGGCCGGCGGCACCCGTCGGTGACCAATATTGGCCGGCGGCCCACCTTTGGAGAAAGCGAGCGGACTGTTGAGGTATATATCCTTGATTTCAGCGATGACCTGTATCGCCGCCTGCTAAAAATTGATATAATAGAAAAACTTCGCCCGGAGGAGAAGTTTGACACCACGGAGCAACTGGAGCAACAGATTGCGCAAGATGTGGCCAGGGCCAGGCTGGTGCTGGACAGATTGGGGGACAAATAGACATGGCTGCCAGTTCTAACCGGGACGTACAGAAATTACTGCGCCGTGGAGTGGCCGAGGTTATTGTTGCCGATGATATGTCCCGGCTGCTGAGCTCTGGCAGGAAGCTGCGGTTGAAGGAGGGCTTTGACCCCAGCTTCCCTGACATCCACCTGGGCCATATGGTTGGCCTGAAAAAGCTGCGCCAGTTTCAGGATTTGGGACACCAGGTGGTTTTAATCGTCGGTGACTGGACAGCCCGTATAGGTGACCCCAGCGGTGCCTCGGTTACCCGGCCCATGTTATCGGCCCAGGAGGTAGAGGCTAACGCCAGGACCTATATGGAGCAGTTCTTTAAAATAGTGGATAGGAAAAAGACCGAGGTCAGGTGGCAGAGCGAGTGGTTCGGTGGGTTTAACCTGGCCGATGTCATCCAGCTTACCAGCAAGTTCACCATCGCTCAGCTTCTGGCGCGGGACGACTTCAGCAAGCGCTATAAAGACGGGCGGCCCATCACCATAACCGAGTTCCTTTACCCACTGCTCCAGGCCTACGACTCGGTGGCTGTCAAGGCCGATGTCGAGTTTGGCGGCACCGACCAGAAGTTCAACCTGTTGCTGGGCCGGGAACTGCAGACGACGGCAGGCCAGAAGCCGCAGCAGGTCTTTTTGGTGCCCATTCTCACCGGCACCGATGGCAGCCAGAAGATGAGCAAGAGCCTGGGCAACTACATCGGAGTCGCCGAGCCGCCGGAGGAGATATACGGCAAGGTGATGTCCATACCGGACAGCCTTATAATGGACTACTTTACGCTGGTGACCGATGTGC
>DAOWLH010000090.1 GCA_030643515.1 Dehalococcoidia bacterium
AGGCCTTGATGATACTGGCCCTGGATGAGGCGCTGGATGAGGAGCACAGGCAGCAGATACTGGCTCTACCCGATGTCCAGACTGCCAAGCTGGTTAAGATTTAGCTGATTATACCAGGGGTTTGGCTAAGTTCCCTTAGTGAAGTCTTGAGTTATCAGACATGAAAATCGGCGTTCTAGCCCTTCAGGGTGACTTCATAGAGCATGTCCGCTTTTTAGAGAAGCTGGGTGCCCGTCTGGTCGCCATCCGCAAGCCTGATGAACTTGCCGGCCTCGATGGCCTGGTAATCCCCGGGGGTGAAAGCACCACCATGGTTGGGCTGATGCATAGCTATGGACTATTTCAGCCGCTAAAGGAACTGATCCGGTCGGGGCTGCCTGTTATGGGCACCTGCGCCGGCATGATATTACTGGCCAGGAAGGTATCCAACCCAGATATGGATACCCTGGCGGTCATGGATATAACGGTAAAGCGTAACGCCTTCGGCCGCCAGGCGGACAGTTTTGAAATCGAGCTAGATGTGCCTTCTCTGGGGGAGAAATCCTTTCCGGCGGTATTCATCCGGGCTCCCTTTGTTGAGGACACCGGGTCGCAGGTTAAAGTACTTGCCAGACTGCCAGATGGCAGCATCGTCGCCGCCAGGCAGGGGAACCTGCTGGCCCTGGCCTTCCATCCCGAGCTTGGTCATGACGCCCGGTTTCACCGCTACTTTCTGGGTATGGTTGCCAGCCATCTTATGGACACGGGCAAGCAAGAGGCGGCTATACCAGCCGATTAAAGACAAGCCCCGATGGCAGCTTGGGATAGAAGTAAGTTGATTTATGGGGCATGCGGTCGCCAGCATCGGCGACAGCCTTGATTGTTTTCACCTTAACCGGGCTGATGATAAAGGCCAGCTGAAACGCTCCGGCTAGCACCTGATTTACGGCATCCTGCCGGTCATAGTTATAGGAGATTTTAGCTTCATCCTGGCTGCTTAGCCCCAGCAGCTCCTCCAGTATTACGTGGTCAACCAGGCTGACATCCAGTTTCTTGTAGAGCTCGGAATGAAAATAGGGCATCATCTGGCTGGCGGCGGCGAAGTCGCGTAACGTGAGAATTAAAAGATTACGGTCTGCCAGACCGAAGAGAACCAGCCGTATGCTGCCGGCCTCATTCAGCAGTTCATCGATTCGTTGCCAGACCCCGGGCGAGTCCAGTGGTAGCTTCTGGATATCAAAAAAGGCAACCAGTTTGTCTTTAAGGCCAGTCACCTTTAAAGGCGGCAGCCCGCGAAGAAGGCGATGAGGCGGCAGTATCACCAGCCCCGGGTCGTTAAAATCCACCAGAGTCATCATGACAAAGTTGAATGATTCCCTGGGGGAAGCTGCCGGGGTTCTGGCCAGCTGCTGGCGCTGGTAGGTGAGAGCGCTCTCGTAGCGATGGTGCCCATCGGCAATATACAGGGGCTTTCGGTTGAAGCTGCGGCATATCTCGTCCACAATCCGCGGCTCGGTGACAGCCCGGAGATGGTGTTTCTCTTCGCCATATCCCGCAGTAATTATCGGTTTGCCTGATTCTGCGCCAGCCAGCAAGGAATAAATCTGCCGCTCTTCGTCATCGAACATGGCTAAAATAGAGCTTGTGTTAGCGCGGAGCGCCCAGAGAAGGTTGATTCGGTCATCCTTGGGCTCTGCCAGCGTGCCCTCGTGGGGACGGACGACATTCCGGTGCCATTCTTCCAGCCTGACCCTGACAGTCAGGCCTCGCCTCCACAGTTCCCTGCCCTGGTGGACAAAGCAGTGGTCGTGGACATAGACGGCTGGCGTATCGTCGGTAGCCAGGACTCCTTTCTTCAGCCATTTATTCATAATATCCGCCGAGCGTGTGTACCTGTTGTCCGTATCCGAATCCTGAGGCAGTTGTCGGTTGTGCTCTATGTGGATGAAGTTGTAAGGGCTGTTTTGGTAGAGCTCCTCCTCAATCTTTGGGGTGATTATGTCATAAGGCGGGCAGATGACGGCTCCTATATCACCGACAACAGACTCGTTATAACGCACTCCGCGGAAGGGGTGAACTTCAGCCATATAATGTACTCCTAAATCAAGCGTTTTTATCTAAGAGCCGGAGCAACTCCTGCTCGTTTATCTGTTTGATGTCCAGTGATTGGGCACGGGCCAGCTTGGAGCCCGGCTCGGCACCGACTACCAGGTAATTCGTATTGCGGGTGATATCGCTCTTGGCGGTACCTCCGTGGGACTTTATCCGAGATTCCGCCTCCTGCCGGGACAGGCCATCCAGGCGTCCGGTGATAACGAACTCCATTCCCGACAGGGGTAGTTCTTCCGGGCTGGTTTCTTTCTCAGCCGGTGGCAGGACACCGGCCCTCCTCAGCTTTTCGATGATTTCCTTATTGCCCTCGTTGCTGAAGAAGGCGGCCACGCTATCGGCAATCCTGGGGCCGATAGTGTGGATTGAGGTAAGCTTGTCCCTGGTGGCACCGGCCAGGCTGCCCAGGCTGTCAAACTCCCCGGCCAGTATTTCGGCCGTCTCCCCACCGATTTGGCGAATACCCAGGGCGTATATAAGACGGGGCAGTGGTCTTTGCTTACTCTTCTCAATAGCCTGAATGAGGTTATCGATGCTCTTGGCAGCCATTCTGTCAATGCCAAGCAGTTTATCCCTCTTCTCCTTGAGGTAATAGACATCGGCAAAGTCCTTGACCACTTTCTCCCTGAAGAGCAGGGCACTCATCTTATCGCCGATTCCGCGGATATCCATTGCTCCCCGTGAAGCGAAGTGCTCCAGGCGCTGCTGCATCTGTGCCGGGCAGGCAGCGTTCGGGCAGTAATACATGACTTCGCCCTCGGATTTGAAGACCTCGGCGCCGCAGATGGGGCAAAGTGCCCGTCCCTTCTTATGGTTATACAGCTTGTCTACAAGGCTGAACGGCTTTTCTTTTCCGGTGCGTCTGCTTATCACCGGCCCGATGACCTGGGGGATTACCTCGCCAGCTCTCTGGACAATAACGGTATCCTCCTCCCGGATGTCCTTGCGCCTTATATCATCCTCGTTGTGCAGGGCGGCCTGCTTGATGGTAACGCCACCGATGGACACCGGCTCCAGGACGGCGTAGGGATTAAGCGTTCCGGTGCGACCGACACTGATTTTGATTTCCTTTAACACTGTGTTCCCCTGAACCGCCGGAAACTTGTAGGCAATGGCCCAGCGCGGCTCGTGGCCGATGCTGCCCAGCTTTTCCTGGAAGCCAACCAGGTCTATCTTGACAACAATACCATCAGCCTGGTAGGGCAATTCCTCTCTCTTCTCCATCCAGGTGTTGTAGTAGTCCTCAACCTGTAAGATATCATTGCACTGCCGATTGTGGGGGTTCACCTTGAAGCCGAGAGACTTGAGGTACTCCAGGGTCTGCCAGTGACTGTCCGGGGTTGCTCTGCCTTCGGCATATCCAAGCATATAGATATAAATATCCAGCGGGCGGGTAGCGGTGATGCGGGGGTCAAGCTGGCGTACCGAGCCGGCGGCGGCGTTGCGCGGGTTGGCAAACAGGGGCTGCCCGGCTTCGGCACGCTCCCGATTGAGCTTGTCAAAACCGGCCTTGGGCATGAAGACCTCGCCTCTCACCTCGAACCTCGGGGGTGCCTCTCGGGGCACGGATAATGGGATGCTTCTGACAGTTCTAAGGTTCTGGGTGATGTTCTCACCGCGGTAGCCGTCTCCCCGGGTGGCACCGACGACAAGCCTTCGGTCAACATAGGTCAGGGCTACCGCCAGGCCGTCTATTTTGTGTTCGCAGACGAAGCTGGCCTGCTGCCCGGCAAGCATCCGTGACGTTCGCTCATTCCAGGCCAGAAGTTCCTGTTGAGAGAAGGCGTTGCCCAGTGAAAGCAGTGGCAGCGGATGCTCCACGATACCAAAGGCTTCGATTGGAGCCGCCCCGACACGCTGCGTCGGCGAGTCCGTAGTCATAAATTGCGGGTATTGCTCCTCCAGCCGCCGGAGCTCGAGCATCAGCTCATCATATGCGGCATCGCTGATTTCCGGGCTGTCCAGCACGTGATAGAGGTGGTTGTGACGGTTTATCTTAGCCCGGAGCTTCTCTATTCTTTCCTCTGCCTTATCCTGTTTAGACATCTGTTTTAAGTATATCAGATAACCACGGCTTGATTAAATGATACCCGGGTATTATTCTGTTACTGTGAAGTTAATTGTTGGCCTGGGAAATCCGGGACGTGTTTATGCCGGTAACCGCCACAATATCGGCTTTTACTGCCTCAACGACTTTGCCCGCAGACATGGAATCCGCCTTGATGGAAAACAGTCAAAAGCCAGAACCGGCAGCGGTGAAGTAGAGGGTATTATGGTTGTGCTGGCAAAGCCGCAGACCTTCATGAACTTGAGCGGCCAGGCAGTTGGTCTTCTGGTGAAGAAACTCAGTGTAAGCCATGATGACCTGATAGTCGTCCACGATGACCTTGACCTGATGACGGGCAAGGTACGCATTCGCCGGGGTGGTGGCTCCGGCGGTCACAAGGGCGTTGCTTCTATTATTGATGAACTGGGCAGCCAGGATTTTGTCCGTTTGCGGGTGGGTATTGGCCGTCCGCTGTGCGCTGATGGCACCGGTGTATTCAAGGAAGAGGAAATTGTTGACTTCGTTCTCAGCGACTTTGCGCATGATGAGAAAGAGATAATAGACCACGCCGTAGTCGAAGCGAGTGAAGCCCTTCGCTGCCTGCTTATCGAAGACCTGGAAGCGGCAATGAACCGATACAACTAGTCTTTGCCAAGCTTTCTTACCGGTGTTATAATCCATTATCGATGGTTGACAAAAGACGTCAGGTGGCTGTCATCGGTGGCGGGCAGGCCTCATCCAGGGAAGTAAAACTAGCCGAAGAAGTCGGACGACTGCTCGCCAGGAAGGGAGTTATCCTTGTCTGCGGCGGGCTGGGTGGTATCATGGAAGCCGCCTGCCGTGGCTCCAGCGCCGAGGGCGGTCTGACCATCGGAATCTTGCCCGGGGAAAGCCGCCGAGGGGCCAATAGATACGTTCAAATCCCAATAGTTACCGGTATTGGCTATGCCAGGAACGTGGCCGTGGTGAAATCTGCTCAGGCGGTTATCGCTATTGGTGGCAGCTACGGCACGCTCTCCGAGATAGGTCATGCCTTGCAGAGCGGTATTCCGGTCATCGGCCTGGATACCTGGTCACTTTTTAAGAACGGGAAAGCAAATAGCTCGGTTATTATGGCGGGCAGCGCAACTGAAGCCGTTGACACGGCTCTGGAACTGATTGAGGAATAGGCGGCTTAAAGAAAATGGCAGAGTCAGCAATCAGCAGCCTTAGAGCCCGAGAGATACTGGATTCCAGAGGTAACCCCACCCTTGAGGTCAGGGCAGAGCTATCGGATGGTAGCTGGGGGTGGGCTGCTGTTCCATCGGGAGCCAGTACCGGCAAGCACGAAGCTGTAGAGCTTCGCGATGGTGATGCCGCCAGATTCGGCGGCCTGGGGGTACTCAAGGCGGTGGCCAACGTAAACCGGGTTATCGCCCCGGCCTTAGCCGGTATGCCAGCCAACGACCAGGAAGCAGTTGACCGCAAGCTGATAGAGCTGGACGGCACCGTAAACAAGTCCCGCCTGGGAGCAAACGCTATTCTGGGCTCATCACTGGCGGTGGCTCACGCCGCAGCCAACCAGATGGGCATCCCGTTATATCATTACCTGGGAGGCTGGGATAGCTATGTAATTCCAGTGCCTATGCTCAATATTCTAAATGGTGGTAAGCACGCCGCTGACGCCACCGACTTTCAGGAGTTCATGGTAGTACCCACCGGCGCCGAGAGCTTTGCCCATGCCCTGCAGATGGCCGCCGAAGTCTATCACAGCCTGAAATCGGTGTTGCAGGGCCGCGGGCTGAATACCAATGTCGGTGACGAGGGTGGTTTTGCCCCGTCTCTGAAATCCAATGCTGAGGCGGTGGAGGCAATACTATCAGCGGTAGAAAAAGCCGGCTACCAGCCGGGTAGAGACTGCTTCATCGCCCTCGATCCGGCGGCCAGCGAGTTTTATCAAGATGGCCACTATGTGCTTTCCCGTGAAGGAAAGGTATTGGACCGGCAGGAGATGGTTGAATATTATGTCAAATGGGCAGACCTGTACCCTATTATAAGCATAGAGGATGGCATGGCCGAAGACGATTGGGAAGGCTGGCAGCTCCTTACCGAAAAGCTGGGTGAGCGGGTGCAGCTCGTCGGTGATGACCTCTACGTCACCAGCGTAGAGCGGCTGACCAAGGGCATAGAGCTTGGGGCGTCCAATTCCATTCTCATCAAGCTGAACCAGGTGGGCACTCTGACTGCGACCATGGCTGCTGTTAGAATGGCGCAACACGCCGGCTGGACGGCGGTAGTCAGCCACCGCTCCGGCGAAACCGAGGATACCACCATCGCTGACCTGGCGGTTGGCCTGAACACGGGTATGATCAAGGCCGGTGCTCCCTGCCGCTCGGAACGTACTGCAAAATACAACCGTCTCCTCAGGATAGAGAGTGAACTGGCAGGAGAAGCCAGCTTTGCCGGCATGAAGGCATTTAACAATCTTAAGAGTCGGCCAGATGAATGAGCAAGGGATTCCGAGGCAAATCAGTAAATGGATGTGCCACAAGCTGGAGTGCCTTGCCGATTTTCTTACAGTATATACCGAAAAAGATAGCAGCCGCTACTATTTAGAGCTGTTTGCCGGCTGCGGTAGCTGCACCTGCCGGGGGACTGACTGTGTCGTTGATGGCTCGGAGCTCCGGGCGCTGAAGGCAAAGAGCCGCTTTTCCAAATGTATATTTATCGTCAGGGAGTCTCCGGATGCCGAAAATCTGGCGCGGCTGACCAAATCGTATGCTGACGGTACTATTATCACCGGCAACTGTATCAACGAGGAGGTGCTGCGCCGTGCTTTTAACATTATTCCACGCTCGGCGGCCAGCCTTGCTCTGATTGACCCGATGGGATACACGCGGCTGCGCTGGTCAACAGTCAGGAAGCTGGCCCGGCACGGCAGCGATTGGCAAGGGCATAAGATGGACCTCTTGCTAATCTTCCCGCTGGAGATGGCGCTCCTCAGAAACCTCACCCGTGCCGAATGTGAAGCTTCTATTAACCGGTTGTATGGCAACCGGAAGTGGCAACAGGTCCGACAGAAGAGGCTGGAAGAAAAAATAAGCCATGACCAGGCCAGGAGAGAGCTGGTCGCTCTGTTTAAGAACGGGCTTAAAAGCCTCGGGTATCGATTTGTTAGTGATATCAGACCTGCCCGGTTCTCCAATCCGCCCTATTATCATGTCATCTGGGCCAGTGACACCGCCAGCAGGCTACAGGAGCTTACCGAAATCTGGGAGAAGCCAAGGTATCTGCCCTGCGAGCTGTTTCATGGTGAGGGGGAGAGAGCAAGCATAAATGAGAAATAAAATCGGTATCACCACCACCGTTCCGGTAGAGGTCTTGCTGGCGGCCGGCTACCAGCCGGTTGACCTGAACAATCTGTTCATATATGACCCCAGCCCGGGGCGGCTGGTCACCGTCGCCGAGAGGGCCGGTTTCCCCCTGAACTGCTGCACCTGGATCAAGGGCATCTACGGGGTGTGCCAGCAATCTGATATTGACACCGTTATCTGTGTTACCGGCGGAGACTGCTCCAATACCCGGATGTTGATGGAGGTGCTGAGGCTCAAAGGGATAAAGGCCATACCATTTGCCTACCCGGACGAACCGGATGTTGACAAAGTATATCTTGCGCTTGAGGATCTGGCCGGAAGGCTGGGTACGACACTTGCGGCCGCCAGTAGAGTCAGAGATGAGCTTGCACCCTGCCGCCATCTGGCCTGCCAGCTTGACCGGTTGACCTGGCAGCAGGGACTTGTAAGCGGCCTGGAAAATCATCTGTGGCTGGTGTCGGCCTCCGATTTCAATCAAGACTGGCAAAAATATCGTAACCAGCTGCAGGAACTTATAACCAGTTGCCAGCAGCGTATCCCCTATCCGGAGGATATGCTCCGGTTGGCCTACATCGGGGTGCCCTCGGTCTACGGGCGGGACCTCTATCGTTATGTGGAAAGGAATGGTGCCCGTGTGGTCTTCAATGAAATTCAACGACAGTTCGCCATGCCGGAACCAGGCGATTCTCTGGCCGAGCAGTATGCCAACTATACCTACCCCTACTCAATACACCAGCGGCTGAAGGACATTGCCGCCGAGCTTAACCGGCGCCGCATTGACGGGGTTATCCACTATGTTCAGGCTTTCTGTCATCGGGGCATTGGCGACATCATTTTTCGGGACGCCCTGAAATTGCCCATGCTGACTCTAGAGGGGAACGATGACTTCTATGTGAATCCTCATGTCAAGACGCGCATTGAAGCCTTTATTGATATGATAAAACGCGGGAAGAAGGGGTTAAGATACTCCGGACAGGCGCTTAAGAAGTAAACCGAGGAGGTGTCAAGTGAAGACCAGAATTGGAATAAACGGCTTCGGCCGTGTTGGCCGGCTGACCCTGAGGACGGTCAACCAGTACCATAGGGATGAGCTCGAGGTGGTGGCTGTCAATGACCTGGCTGATGCCAGAACAAATGCCCACCTCTTTAAATGGGACAGCACCTACGGAGTCTACGCCGGTGCTGTGGATGCCGGCGAGGATGTCATTGTGGTTGATGGCTTTGAAATCAAGGTGCTCCAGGAGCGTGAGCCGGGCCGCATCCCCTGGCGGGATTACGGGGTGGATATTGTTATAGAGAGCACCGGAATATTTACCGATGCTAACAAGGCGGCCGCTCACCGGGAAGGTGGCGCCAGCAAGGTGATTATCTCAGCCCCGGCCAGGAATGAAGACATAACCATCGTCCTCGGCGTTAATGAGGATAAGTATGAGCCGAAAAAACATCACGTTATTTCCAACGCTTCCTGCACCACCAACGGCCTGGCGCCAGTGGCCAAAGTACTGAATGAGCACTTTGGTATAAGGAGGGGCTTGATGACCACCGTCCACGCTTACACCAATGACCAGAGGCTCCAGGATATGTTCCACCGTGACCTGCGTCGGGCCAGGGCGGCAGCAGAAAACCTGGTGCCTACTTCAACCGGTGCCGCCTACGCAATAGGCTGCGTCATGCCGGAGCTTGAAGGTAAGCTGCACGGCCTGGCCTTAAGAGTGCCGCTGGCCACAGTCTCCCTTGTAGACCTGGTCGTTGAGCTGGAAAAGGGTGCCACCTGTGATGAACTTAACACGGCCTTTCAGCGGGCTGCTGACGGCCCGATGGCGAAAATTATGGAGTACTGCCAGGAACCTCTGGTCAGCAGTGATTTTAAGGGTAACCCGGCTAGCTCTATTGTTGATGGACTCAGTACCATGGTTATCGGCGGTAATATGGCGAAAGTACTTGCCTGGTACGACAATGAGTGGGCCTATTGCTGCCGCCTGGCTGACCTGGCTCTATATGTTGCCGGCAAGGGTTTGTGATGATGTTGACATTGCAGGTCAGGTGTAGTTAAATAAACTGGCTCTTCGCTAAAATAACATGGAGGTAGAAAATGAAGCTAGTAGTTATTGGTTTTGGCCAGTGTGGTAGCCGGATTGCCGACGAGTTTGCCCGGTTGAACAGGAGAGCGCGAGGCCGCCGGGGGACTGAGATAACTCCGGGAGTTTTTGCTGTTAACACCGATGCCGCTGATCTGACAGGGCTATCAACCATAAAGACCGATTATCAGCACCGCATACTTATCGGCGGGCGAAAGACCGGAGGTCATGGTGTTGGCAAGATAAACGAGCTGGGCGCTGAGGTAGCCCGCGAAGATGCCGACAAGGTAGTTGATGCGCTGAGGTCGACCAAGCGTTTTTACGAGACAGATGGTTTCCTGCTTATTGCCGGCGCCGCCGGTGGCACCGGTTCGGGTTCGATACCGATTATGGCGCATCATATCAAGGAGCGCTACACTGACAAGCCGGTCTATGCCCTGGTTGTCCTTCCCTTTGAGCACGAGGAAGAAAACGAGGAA